>NZ_JAUBTT010000149.1:0-13045 GCF_036705125.1 Microcoleus sp. B7-D4 | reverse complement strand
TAATAATTAAATGGGGTCGCAAAATCAAAAATAAGGGTAATGATTGTATCACAGTTTAAATGTGCAACAGCTTACCAGCTAGGAAGTTTTGTAAGATATCGCGAAAGGCAAAACCAATCGCTACCCCGCTAATTCCCAGCAGTTGCACCAAATCGCCTGCTTTAAATGTGGGAATTATAATCGACAAGGCAATAAACAGACCAACCAGAACAGTAATACCCTGCGCTAACCTTCCCAACACCAGTCCCAAATTCCGGGATTGGCGGTGGTTGCGGGTAAGCCGCCTGACCGCTCTCTTAATTGATCGGCCAACAAAGAAAAAGATTGCAAAAACAATTAACGCTAGTATCATATTAGGCAGCATGACAATGAAGCCATTGATCATGCTCTCAATCTTGTCCCAGACTCCCGATATTTCTGCTGTCATACAACTTCCTCTTGCATCAGTCGTTCTTGATAGTATTAAAATTAGCCATGTCAAACTCTATCTTAAGGCTGTAGATTACTGTAACGTGAGGCTAATTTAGGACTTACACAGCCACAGTAAATATTGGGGATGGTTCGTTACGCAGAAAGCTAACGCACCAACAAATTTTTTCAAGTGGATATCGAAGCCACATCTTGACCGTTGAGTTTTTGTGCGATCGCATCCAGCACCCTCTGTTCTGCTTCGGAAACCTCTCCCTTACTTTCGGCAATGCGACGGCATTGAGCTAATAGCGGTACTGCAAAGTCGGGGTTAAGTTGCTCTAACAATGCACCCAATGGTTTGGGGGACTTGATGTTAGCAGCAATCCTTTTGAGAGAATCGGCATTTAATTGCAATGCCTTCAATTCCGGCAGAATATCTTCCCAGTTTTTGTTGGGATAACTTGCCAAAATCATGTGAACCATAATTTGATCCATGCCTGCTTGCTGGGCGATCGCAACATCGAGATATTTCTCGCTTTGTTGCTGAATCGCTTGCAGCGTTTCGGTGCCAGGTTCTTCAGTCTCTTCCCTCACTTTGGCTTCGTAAAACTGGCGCGCCGCATATCCCAGCGCGTACAGCATCGTAGCATTCGTACTCGCACCAATCATCGCGCCAGCCAGCGGTACGTTGCGTAAAAAGCCCAAACCAGCTCTCATTGCGTTGCTACCGCCTAGCGCTAACCCAAAAATTGCCAAAACCTCGCCTTTTCGGGCTGGATTTTGCAAATCCATCCCATAAGCGGCGGCAATTTCATAAACCATTTCGGTTTGAATCGCAGTAGTCGCGGCTAAATCGATCGCCAGCAGTGCAGCCGCGACACCGGGTAAAATGCTGCTAGCAAATCCGACACCACCGGCGTGGATCGCTTTTTCCACCATAATGCGATGAGCAATTTCGCTGGGTTCTTCATTGGGATACTTTTGTTGGAGTTCCTTGACTTGAGCTTCGGCTTTGGCTAAGTCGATGCGATCGCTGAGTCCAACTAACCAATCAAGCCTGAGTACCCCTGCTGCTTGTTTAACCAAGGGAAGATTGCCAACATAAGTTACCGCCTCTCCGGTTCCTTGCGTCGCTTGTCCAATCCATCGATAAGTTTGTTTAGCAGCAGCTTCCCCCCAATTAATTGCTGTGTCAACAACCGCTTTGCCTGTATTCAGTGCAGATTCTGTTGTCTCGGCAATGAAATTTAACAAACCAGGTTTTTGCTGCGAATTAGTTTCTTTTTTTGGCTTTGATTGGTGATCCATCACTGTTTTTTCAATTAACTACAATACGCCAGGTTTTCAGTTTGGAAGTAGCCTCTCAGAGGCACTGTAATCGGCATCCAACCATCCGTTCTTAAACTTTCAATCTCACTCTTCGTCCATTCGCGACGACTCCAACGCTTTCCCATCAGTGGAAGGTACTTGATGTACGTTAATTCCTTTTTGGGCTGCAACTTGGCTGCTGTTAGTAGGAGGCGGGGCGGTGGCGACTTCACACGCTCCGAGAAAACCACCATATACGCAGCCTTGTATCGGGGCTGTAATTGCTATCCAGCGATTCTCACCAAGACTTTGAATCGTCACATTTCCTGCGGAATCAATGATGCCAATCGCTTCGCTGTTAGCCGTCGGTTGTCGCCGAACATTAAGACCATTCCTCGCAATAACCGGGCGACAGTTTTCTGAAGCTTGCGCTAGTAGATATTCACCTTGAATCTGTGTTTGATTTGTATCAGCGGCGAACGAGGGAGCAACTAAAACTGTTGCCGTTAACAAGTTCGATCTTGTTAACGTTGTATATTTTTGCCAGCTCCTCTGCTGTTGCATCGCTTTATCTTCTTTTAAATCTCTATGCCCAAACCTTATAAAAGGTTTTTAGCTCGTTCATCTGTCTTCCCCCTTGGAGACCCCCACGCTCACCTGTACTCAGGGAGCGTGGTGGGAGTCCAAGGGGGGCAAGGTTTATGCTGCATACGAATAACCATCCTTTCTGTGAATAATTGAACAATATTTGTGGCTAACCCCTGACACCAATTCTGATGCGGCAATATTAAATGAACCACTCGTTCTAACGGCAACACGCCCAACATATTTACCAACTTTCTTGCCAGAAGTAACGATTGCTTTGACAATATCTCCAGTTTGAAAACCTTTAACAAACTTAAGCCGGGGAACATAGCGACATGGAAATCCAAACTTATCGGTACGACACATTTGGCGCGTCCCATGCCCAGTAGCTTTAATTAACAACGGTTTGCTTGTTAAAATTTCCAACGATTCAACTTTCCCTACACAAGCTGCATCTAGCCAGTGAGTTTTAGCTAAGTTTAATCGAGTGCGATTGAACTTTGTTAAGCCACCACTGCCAGTAGAAACAGGCAAACCAATCATGCTAAGCCGATTAAATAATGCCCAACGAGTTGAATTGACTGCTGTCGCATCTTTTAAAGAACGCTTTGATTGAGACAAAACCCGTTTTAAAACCTCTGGCTTTTTAGACAGGAATTGCTCTATATATTGAGTTCCTTTCTTGATATTGCACTTTTCACAAGCAAGGCAAAGATTAGAAATGCGATTAGAACCACCCTTAGCTTTGGGATGAATATGTTCGACTTGTAATGGTGTATTTGTAATACCACAGTAAGCACACTTTCTCTCCCACTTGTTGAGCAAATATTCCCGAACCTCGTAGCCACACAAAACGCCTTGTTGGTACTCAATTCCAGAAATTTCCGGGTTTTCTAATTGTTGTAAGTCAAACCGCACCAGTTCTTGAACAATAGAAACAATGGGGGCAACTTTCATCAATTTAGTCACCCATGTTATAGTTGTTTCAACGCGATGTTGCAAACTTGGGGCTAGCCAACCTTTAAGGCGAGTTCTATTTAGGAATCTAGCTGGACGATAACGAGTATGGCGATTTCTCCGGACTCTACGTAATGAACGACGAGATTCAAGGCTGGCTTTAATAGCTTGACCTCGGTGAGTCAGTTCTGCGCCAAAGATTACTTTTTCTCCTTGCAGTAATGCGAACCCAGTGGTTTGAGAGCCAGGGTCTATTTTGAGAGTGATTGGTTTTTGGGTTGCTGTTACCTCTACCTTGAGAATTAGTGTGAATGGATACCTTTTAAAAACAGCAGCTTTGCCATTAGTTAGCAATTTACGGGCCATTCCTGGGTGGATTGGATTGAGCGGTCGTTTTTGGGTATCTAGTACAAAAACAAAGTTAGACATTTTAAGTCCTCCCTTTCGGGGTAATGTTAGCTTCGTCAATGTTTAAGGTCGGTAACTATCTTAAAAGCACTGGCTTAACCCTTACACCTGTTTAACTTTTAAGTTCTAGAGCAGAGAACTAGCAACGCATTCTCTGGTAGGTCTTTAACACTTGCCTTAAACGTAGTGATTTAACACCTAGACTGGTCAACTTGGCAATTTCTGTGCCCCCACTATATCGGTACTCCGATTAGTGGTGGGTGGTTGACCGCTAATCAAGCATAAACGCGAGGTTTGCGAGCGCCAACAGCACCACCCACCATTGCCGCTGCCAAACTCAGCAAAGAGCCAAGTAGAAATGACCAAGTAGCTTTAGCTGTATTACCAGCTATATCGCGAACTTGATTTGGGCCTACATTCTGCGCTTGATTCGGTATATTAACGCCGCCCTGTTGTTGTACTTGATTGGCAATTTCTCCAGCATTAGCAGCCGCAGCGCCAACAGCACCCGATATCCCGCTTCCTAATAACCAAGCACTAAGTGCTAATGTAGCTCCCCAAAGAATTGCTGCATTCAAAAATGCTGTTTTCTTGGTCATCGGGCCGCAGCTTTGAGCCATCACCCAACCGCCCAAAAATAGGGAAATTAGCAAACTGATAATCGACCAAATTACGACCCCAATACCAACGGAACCTGCATCCGCGCCTGTTGCACCTGCGGTTAATCCGATCGCCATTCCCAAAGCGCTTAAAAGTAGTTGAGTACCCAGAGCGATCGCAATTCCTGCCAAAATTGGCCCCCACCTCACTTGGTCGTGGTAATCCACCAGCGGATTGACGATTGTAGGCTCAGTGAGTTCACTGCCCGATCGATCTGGATAAGTCATAAAAGATTAACCCCTGCGTTACGTCATTTTTTTTCTTGAAGGTAATTTAATTTTACTTAATCATCATTACCAGAATATCTACCGATGGGCATAATATTTTTAAGTTAAAAATTCTAAATATCAAAAGTAGTAACTTCGCTCATAAAATGGAAATTTCCTTTAAAAAAAAACCAGCAGCTCGTTTATAGATGCCCTTAACTTTGTAGGATATCCCCTAGTTAAGGTGATCATAAAACCTAATAAATCCTTGTGAGAGTTGCTGGCAGAAACGTTGTAGGTTGGCTCCACCCAACCTACGAATCATTAGATAAATTTACCCCTTTGAGTACAGGAAATCTAAATTCATCTACCTAAAGATAGAAAAATATAAAAAAATATCGCTATCTTGATGATTTTCACTTTGCTGAATCATTCATAAGAAGGAAGTATTAGAACTGATATCTATCTAAAGTAGGTACACAAGTGGATGTAGATAGTACAGGAAACAACAATGTTACTTTACAAAATTGAGGATTTTAATCCCAACTACCGCCAAGCAGCTTTTGATGACGACGATATCAAAGGGGCGGAGGTGTATGCCGGAAATACCGATGATAAAATTGGCACGATCGATACTGTGCTAGTAGATGAGACAGGACGTTTCCGCTATTTTGTGGTAGAGACTGGTTCTTGGATTTTTGGCAAAAAAGTTTTACTTCCCATTGCTCTTTGTCGGATTGATTTTAAGGGGAGGCGCGTTTACGCTACAGGTTTGCAGAGTAAAGACCAAGTAGAAAAACTACCCAGGTATGAGCATGGGACGGCAGTTGATTACGATTATGAAGAACAAGTGCGGGGTATTTATCGTACTTCAACAGTAGAAGCGTCTGTACCAGTAGAAGCATCATTACCTTTAGAAGGGCCTGTTCCAGTTTCGAGAACGTATTCTGTCTCGCCTCAAGCTCGTAAAGCTGCTTATGACCGGGATACCTATACTTACGAGCGAGAACCCGAATTGTATCAGATGAACGAACAGGATCATCAAAAACTCAAACTGTACGAAGAACGATTAGTTGCAGATAAAACCCGTCGCAAAACAGGCGAGGTAATAATTGGCAAACAAGTTGAAACCAAAACGGTACAACTGGAAGTTCCTGTAGAAAAAGAGCGAGTTGTGATTGAGCACACAACTCCTGAATATGCAGGGAGTCGAGTAACTCCAGATACCGCCTTCAAGCAAGAAGAAATGGCACATTTTGAAATCTACGAAGAAACTGTCGATATCAAAAAGCAAGCGTTCGTGCGCGAGGAGGTGCAAGTCAGAAAAGAAGTTGAGCAAGATACGGTTGAGGCAACAGACACAGTACGTCGCGAAGAGTTAGATGTAAAAAAAACAGAATCGGATTCGGAGGGTAAAAAAAGTAATCCGCTTTAACTCAGCCAAAGAGTATCGTTAAAAATGCAAAAATCAGGAGGAAATTTATTATGTCTACTCGCAGGCATTTACCGTCAATCAGCGTAGCCTTTTTAGCTTTAGCCGTTAGTGTCAGTGGCACTGGTTTTGTGCTAAGTTCCCAGCAAGTTGCTGCTCAACAAGCTAAATCGAAATTTCCTGATGTACCGCCGAATTACTGGGCGCGTCCGTTTATTGATTCCTTAGCTGAAAAAGAGATTGTTACCGGATATGTAAACGGAACTTTTAGACCAAAACAGGTTGTGGATCGGGATGAATTTTCGGCGATGATCCACCAAGCTTTTAATCGAGCAAGCGTTAGAAAGATACCGAGTGGAAGTTACTTTAAGGATGTGCCTAAAAACTATTGGGCCGAAACTCCGATTCAAGAAGCTTATGAAACGGGATTTATGAATGATTTTCCTGGAAAGGAGTTTCGTCCCAAGCAGCCCTTGACTAAGGCACAAGCATTAGTTGTGTTAATGAGGGGTTTAAATATGGATTACAATCCCCCTGTTGTCAAAACTGATCCAGCGGCTGTAACTGCAGCCAAGCCAACTCCAGTAAATAAACGTCGAATTGCTAGGAACCGTTTGGCATTTCCCCTCGCAGCGACTGTTTTGATGCAGCCGTTATTACCTGTAGTGGCAAGGCTGCAGCCTGCGGCTGCGCCCGCACCTAAACCGGCTAAGGCTGTTCCACCAACAACGACAAAAGCTGCAACTGCGCCTACTAAAAATTCGGCATTAGATTTTCTCAATTCGTACTATAAAGATGCGGGGAAACTTCCTAAATATGCGGTTGAGCCAGTGGCAGCAGCGACAAAGGCAAAGATAGTGGTCAACTATCCAGATCCCACAGTTCTTAATCCGAACGAGTTGCTCAGTCGGGGTAGTGCTACTGCCCTAATTCATCAAGCTTTGGTCAATCAAGGTCAGATAGAACCGCTTCCAGACAAGAATACTGCTAAGTACATTCCTACGAGCCCACGTCGCTAGTTTTCCCATCAACTTTAACTTGTTTACGCCTGGATTCGATTGACTCGAAACCAGCGATAGCCGTAGGCTTCTAAGGGAATAGAGGGCGAGTCGGCATCGAGAGATTCATAGAGACGATCGCCAAATAAATCGAACAGATTGCTGTATTCGTTAGATTTGAGCGTAGCGGTACAAGGCTTGTCGGCTAGATTGTGGACAGCAATCACCGTCCTGCCTTTCCAGTCGCAGCAGTGGGCTAACACCGAGGGAGAGTCGGTTTCCAGAATTTGCCACTTGCCCCTACCCAACTCAGGACATTGCTTGCGGATGCTGATTGCACGTTCCATCCAGTTAATTAATGAGGCAGGATCGCGCTGCGCTGCGGTGACATTGACTTGTTTGTAACCATATTCTCCGTGGGCGATCGCAGGTCTGGCAAGGGCATCAGTTGCAGCCGTCGAGAAGCCACCATTCGCGGCATCTGACCATTGCATCACCGTCCGCACGCTGTCTCGACCTTCCAGCGAAAGGTCATCGCCCATGCCAATTTCTTCGCCATAGCGCAGCATGGGTGTACCAGGCAGGGTGAAAAGCAAGCTGTAGACCAGTTCAATCCGGCGGCGAGATCCTCCCATCATCGGTGGTAAGCGACGACGAATCCCACGCCCGAAAATTTGCATAGTTTTCTCAGGGGCAAACGCTGCAAAAATTTCCTCTCGTTCCGATGAAGTAATGCGGTCTAGCGTCAGTTCATCATGATGGCGCACAAAATTAAGCCACTGACAAATATCAGGAATATCCGGTAAGATTTTTAGTCCATCGCGCAATGCTGTGGATTCTTGACGCGCCAGTGCCAAAAACAGATGCTGGTTCAGCAAAAAGTTGAACAGGATGTGCATTCTGTCGCCCTTATCAAAGTAGATAGAAATTTGCTCGCGATCGACATTTGCTTCTGCCAGCAACACTGCATCACCCCGACGCGATGACACAAAATCTCTCATTTCTTCCAAGAAACCTCGCAGGCTTTCGGGGTCTGCACCTTCGATGCCAATTCCTTTAATTAAAAAGGGAACAGCATCAATGCGAAATCCAGACACGCCCAGTTCTAGCCAGAAACCCATAATTTTGCAGATTTCTTCTCGTACCGCCGGATTGGCAATATTCAAATCTGGCTGTTCTTTATAGAAGTGATGCAAATAGTAAGCGTTTGCTTGTTCGTCGTACTCCCAAATACTCTCCTCAGCATCGGGAAACACCAGCAATTCTGGATCTGTTTTGGGTGGATTTTCTGACCACACGTAGTAATTGCGATACTTGGAGTTTTTATCGCTTTTGGATGCCACAAACCAAGGATGCTGATGGGACGTATGATTTACTACTAGATCGATCAGCACGCGAATGCCTCGTTCCTTTGCTTGGTGCATGAACTCGACAAAATCTCCCAGGGTTCCCAGTCGCGGATCAATGTTGTAGTAATCCATCACGTCGTAACCATTGTCGCGGTTAGGGGAAGGATAAAACGGCAGCAACCACAAACAAGTAATTCCTAGCGCGGATAAATAGTCTAGGCGGTTGATAAGTCCTTGAAAGTCGCCGACACCATCGCCGTCCGAGTCCATGAAGGTTTCAACATCGAGGGAGTAGACAATTGCGTTTTTATACCAGAGGTCTTTCATTGCAGTAAATTTCCTAATAGAGAAACTGTGTAACATGGCTGTGTTAATAAACACGGCAACAGGGCTATTTAGCAAGCTGAATGCCACGGGTATAGCTCATCTTTCGGAATACGAACCTAAGTTTTGTTTGTCCCGATTCAAAATCTATCAATCTAAAAATAGATGAAATATCTCTCAATATAATAAATGAATTACGAAAAAAAAACGGTTGATTAGGCTAACTACCATTAGCAGGAGCGATCGCTACCAATTTCAGATTAGATGTTCATCCCAATAGCCACCTTGCTTAGCTTGTAGCTGCACTGTCTTCGCTCTCTTTCGCCAAGACAGTGCTTTCGCCACCAACCTTAGTTAAATCTAAATCGGTCAGGCCTTGTCAATCCTAACGACATAGGAGTGGTGTTTGCCTTTAGCGATCGCCAATGCTGCCAACTAATCTTCTACCCAATTGAGTAACCCAAGAGAAGTAACAGCTCCAAAAAAGTGAGCGCCAATCAAATTGACGTTTGCCATCGTCACAAAAATATCTAGGGAACGAATCACATTTTCTGGCGCATAAGCTGCCATCGCTTGGGGCTGACTAAGAGTTTTCGCTAGGACTACAGCAACTGTTTCTTCAGAAGCAACAAACGCGATTAATACCCCCACCAAACTAGAAACTAATCCAATCCGTAAGGTGTGAGTAATATGTTCTTTGCTGGGATATACCTGGGAATTTTCGGCGTGCAAAAGTCGGCCTAAAAGCCTATAGCGAAAATCCCAAAAAATTCTAAAGCACAGCAATAACAGACCAATTATTGCTAAAAATACCCCGAAACCAATACCTGCATTATTGGCTTGTTCGCTCATGTTGCGACCCAACATAGCAAATAATAAAACAATGCCGGAAACAGCACCCAAGAATAACTGTATCCAGAAGCTAAATCTGCTGAACAAGCGAAAAGTTGCGACGAATTCGCTTTGGGTCAGCGGTTGCGACAAGGATTCTGGTTGATTCATTATATACACCTTATTGCTGAATTTATCATCAAAAGAAACGAGGCAAGAAAAAGGTTCTGCTTGTGTTCATGGGGCAAGCGATCGCCTTGTGGTTAGCTATTAGACTTCTCCCGAAAACTTCGTTAAGGGCAGGCAGGATGCCTAACCCCTACTCCCCGCAGTAGTTATGACAGAGGCCTATTGGTTACTGAGGAATCGCGGAGGGATATACCCCTGTAGCAACTAGCACAGGTTTGTTGGTATACTCGGCTTCTAGCTTCTGCTTCAATGTCAAATCCCATTGCAGATCGTAGTCCCGCTCAAGTTCAGCGAGGACAAACGAACGCAACTCGCCGGTTACGGCAACCTTCTCACCTTCTTGCACGGTTGGTTTTGGAACTGTGTGTATCACTAACAAGTCTTGTCCGCCAATTAATTTGTCTTCATCCAAAGTGAACGAGTTTGGACTTCTGAGGCTTTCGACTTCACCGCTGACCGCCAGTGTCTTGCCGTAGTATTTTTGGGGGTTTGAGGTGAGTTCACCCGGTGTGGGGGCTAGCGCCATCGATTGTGCAACGATCGCAGGTTTACTTTCGTACTCGGCGTACAAGTTTGACTCTAAGCCTAATTTGTACTCGCGCTCAATATCTGCAAGGACAAAATTGCGAACTGTTCCCGTTACTTGAACTTCTTGACCTGATTCAGCCGGCAGCACAAAAGGCTTGCCGGTGGCATTGACAACCAAAATCGGTTCGCTGCCAAAAAAGTCCTTATCGCTAACTGTAAAGGTCGATGGCCCCAATTTCTTGACTGGTTCGCTTCTGACGGTCACAGTTTTGCCAATTAGTTGTGCTGTGTTATCAACCACATTCTCGGTTGTCGTGGGAATCGAACCGGTTGGTGCAGGTGCAGGTGCAGGTGCCGTTGCTTCCCGCTGTGGGGTAGTACAAGCCGGAAGCAGGATAGTTGCTAGTGCGAGTGCGATCGCTCCTCCCTTAGCATTCGAGAGCTTTTGAGTGTAATTGTTCAAACGATTATTAACCATTGAAAAACCTCCAAAATTTTTTCTGTTTATTTTGTTGATGAAGCTACAGAATTTGTGTTCAAAACCCGGTCTTTTTATAGCCTAATTCAAAAACACTTGACCGTCAGGTTGAATTCTTAAAACCCCTTGATTGCTATCAAAGTTACTCGTTTCATCTCTGGAAACTGCTACCATCCCTGTTTGAGAACTAGACATGGGTTTAACTTTCAGCAGCCCTCCATCTTCGCGCACCATTGTGACAGTCAAAGGCGTTGGTAGATTTTGCAGAACAATTTCTGCTTTACCTGCTAGCATTCGGGATTCAGTATGCCCGATTTTGGGCGGGCAAATAGTCGCGAGTCACCGCTCAATTTTGAAACAGTACCAATGTTTCTTCACTGGTGCGATCGCCTCTACTAGAACTGAGATTAACCTCGTATCGGGTTCCTGGTAGAGAAATGGTCGGCTTAAAAGCAAAACTGAATTTACCTTGTTCATCCGCCCGAATTGTGCGTTCGAGGATATTTCGTTCAACTCCAAACAAACCTGCCACAGAAGAGGTAGCCTGAACGTTGACATTAACTGTCGCATTTGGGGCGCTGCGTCCTTCCACTTCCACCGTCCCGCTGACGCGAGCATTTTCTTGGGGAGTGATAATTTCTAGCGGGATTTCGGCAGTGTTGGAACTGCCATCATCGCCAGCAATTAGCTCTCGATCTAAACGGGAACGAATAACTTGATTTCCCGACTGCAAACTAGCAGTAACCGCCGCACCTGCAGGGGGGAAATAATCTTGGCTGCGGATCGTATATTCCCCTGTGTAAACGCCGTTGGATTCTTCCCGCATGGGAATGTTATTAGCAACTCCTTCAATGGAGAAATTAGCTGTAGCGTTGGGAGTGCCGAGCAATTTGAAATTGAGCGTGGTTCCCGGAGCTAACTGCTGTACGGATTGAGCAGTGAAGCGGTTAATAGACAAAGATTGAAAGCCGCGATCGTTATAACCAGCAACTAGAGGTTGTTGCAAGCGGGTGCTACTGATGCGATCGCCTTGTTGCAAATTTGCCCGCACAACTGTATTTTCGGAAATTCGATCGCCCTCGCGAATCACGTAGCTTCCCTCGTAAACTCCCGGTTGAACCTCCCGCATCGGCAGATTTTGCACTGCATTGGGGATAGTCAAGGTAGCTCTCGAATACGGGGCTCCTCGCAGCACGAAAAAGAGTTCAGTTCCTGGCTCTAATCGCTGTACTGGATACGCGGTAAAACTGTCTATCTCCGAGCCGACTACTCTTCGTTGAGCTACTTGGATAGATGGTTTGGGACTAGCTTGAGCAATTTCCGGTAAATAAAGGGTTGAACCCAACAGAACCAGTCCAATTGCCGTTGAAAATGATTTTATTTTCATAAAATCCTCCTTAATCAAAACAACCAACCTCTTGCAGTAATAATGTGAAAATTTAAATTAATTATTAAAATTTTACTTTTGCTAAGGGTCGATTGTCTGTGTTCTAGGTTCTACATTCTTTCAAAATGTTGCTTATGTATCTATTTAACCTCAACTCTCCAAGGCTTGCCATCTGTCGGAGGCAATAAGAAAATATCTATCTGATGAAAGATGTTTGAAGAAAAAATGAGAAATTTGCGAGTTAAGTGCGATCGCTGGCACTATTGGCCATAGATGCTTGATTAGATGCTTGATTCCCAACTGCCGCACTGGGGCGCATCCATTCTTGCAACGTCCATAAGCTAGTTAGGGCAGCTATTGCAGCTCCCACACTATCCATAATCAAATCAACAATCGTATCATTCAGACTCTCAATCACTTCGGTTGAGAGAACAATACCAGCCGTCCATTCGGCAACTTCCCACAAAGCCCCAATCGCAATCCCAAAACTGGTTATTGTTAGCAAGTACAGCATTTTATGGTTACGAAAAATAGTCAGCATTGAACTGTATGCTAAAAAACTCAATGCTAAAGTCACGGCAAAAGTCGTGAAAGCATGAACAATTTCATCATAAGGTCCCGGTTGGTAAAACAGTCCGAAAACCCAGCCTCCGGCGTTGAGTAAGGCAGCAAGCACAAACAGGAAATCAAACAGCGTTGGCAAGCTATCTTCCATCACCACAAACGCCAGGGATGCTACTAAGAATAAGGCTAACCCCAAGGCATTTTGCCATTTTCCCTGACTCAGAGCAGCTATTACTGCTATTGTTAATAACGCCTGTCCTACCCAAGCTGCAACTCGATAGCCACGCCAGTTTGTAGTCATCATCACTCTCCTCCTATCTTAAGATCGCACATCCCCGACTTCTTAGAGAAATCAGGGTAAACGCATCTAAATTAATTTGACAAATACCTAAATTTGTGCACTACTAAATAACTAAAAAAACCTTCTAAA
>NZ_JAUBTT010000241.1:0-1947 GCF_036705125.1 Microcoleus sp. B7-D4 | reverse complement strand
GTGCGATTCGTTGAAACGTGAATCACGGTAATCAGTCCGTACATAGCGTTTCCAGCCACAAGGCTGAACTCTCGGTCGGATAAGGGTGCAAGTCCCTTCTGCCAGACTCAGGCATGACTCCCTATCTGCCCACACCGACCAAGCTCGATTCTTGGAGAGTGAAGCTGGGAACAGGACGCAATCAGACATCTTATGTGGGGTGACACTGGCGTTAATGGGGAGTTCCGATGGTGAAAACAGAGCCTAAAAAAGTAACTTACGTCAGAGCGGGTCGCAGACCAAAATCCCGACTCCACTGGAATTTATTCCCGCCGAATCATCTTCTCAATATCGGCAAGAGTCTAGGGAATCCAGTAGTTAAATTGGCTCCACCTAAAGGAACAATCAATCTAACCGAGGGAACGAAGAAAAACGAACTGAGGGTCTAGGGGAAGTCGAACCCCAAAGTAGGCTAGACGAGCAGCGGAACCCCCTCCGTTCGGGTAGGACAGACCGTAACTGGTCTGAGGTGTTCAGAAAACATAAGTTAGAGCAGCGCATGATTAGGCACAACAGTAATGTTAGTGAATCTTGGAAGACGTTACCTTGGAAGAAATTCCGAAGGGACTTATTTCGCCTACAAAAACGAGTGTTTAAAGCGATTCAAGTTGGAGACAAGCAGAAAGCGAAGTCCGTTCAAAAGCTAATGCTGAAATCTCGGGCTGCAAGAATGTTGGCGATACGTCAAGTAACTCAACTAAATGCTGGCAAAAAGACTGCGGGAATCGATAGAAAAGCCTCACTCACATTTGAGGAAAGATTTGTTCTGAGCGATGAACTCAGAGCCAAAAGTAACAACTGGAAACATCAGAAGTTACGTTCAATACCAATCCCTAAAAAGGATGGGAGTACCCGCCTCCTCAAGATACCAACTATCGCTGATAGAGCGTGGCAATGCCTCGCAAAATACGCGCTAGAGCCAGCACATGAAGCAACTTTTCACGCTTGCAGCTATGGGTTTAGAACAGGGAGATCAGCGCATGACGCGCAGAAAACTCTGTTCAACAATCTACGCTCCATAAGTAATGGAATAGAGAAACGGGTTATCGAACTCGACATCGAAAAATGCTTCGACAGGATCAGCCACGCCAGCATAATGGAACGACTCATCGCCCCCAAAGGCATCAAGACCGGGATATTCCGCTGTCTAAAATCAGGAGTCAATCCAGAATTTCCCGAACAAGGAACCCCACAAGGGGGCGTGGTAAGTCCATTACTCGCCAATATTGCCCTCAATGGGATTGAGGAAATACATCAATCAGTCCGCTATGCGGATGATATGGTAATAATTCTAAAGCCCAAAGATGACGCAGAGGTAATACTTGATAAAGTCAGCGAATTTCTGGCAGAACGAGGGATGAAGGTTAGTGAAAAGAAAACCAAGCTAACGGCTACGACAGATGGGTTTGACTTCCTCGGTTGGCATTTTAAAGTGCAAAACAACGGGAAATTTAGATGCGTTCCATCAGCGGACAATTTTAAAGCGTTCCGTCAGAAGGTAAAACACATCGTTAACAACTCGAATTATGGTGCCACGCTCAAGGCCCAGAAATTAGCCTCTGTGGTTAGAGGCTGGAGAAATTACCATCGCTACTGTAAGTTAGATGGGTCACGGTTTTCGCTGTGGTTCCTCGACAATAGAGCCTTCAAGGTATTTAACAAGGAATCAAAACAGAACCGCTATACTGCCAGGAAACTGATAGAAAAGGCGTTCCCGGCGATTCCTTACTCCGAAAACAAATTTGTCAATGTCAAAGGGAAGAAATCTCCCTACGACGGAGATATAGCTTACTGGAGTGAGCGTAACAGCAAACTCTACGACGGCAAAACTTCTAAAGCTTTAAAACGGCAAAACCATAAATGTGGGAAATGTGGTCTAAAAATGCTAGGCGATGAAAAGGTACATCT
>NZ_JAUBTT010000148.1:0-13629 GCF_036705125.1 Microcoleus sp. B7-D4 | reverse complement strand
CTAACTGATAAGTTCGACGTGCTGTGCTTTGAGACGTTGAATCTAAAAGGAATGCAACGACTTTGGGGACGTAAAATCTCAGACATTGCATTCGGCGAATTTCTCCAAGTTCTCGAATGGGTTGCCAAGAAAAAAAATAAGCAGGTGATCTTCATTGATCAGTGGTATCCATCCTCGAAGACTTGCAATCATTGTGGACACGTCCTAAAAAAGTTGGATGTGAATACGAGAGAATGGCGATGTCCGTCCTGTCAGAACGTGAACGACAGAGACGAGAATGCAGCTAAGAATATTTGTGCGGTTGGGGCATCAACCGTTAAGTTAGGCGATGTTAGACAGGCTATGCCTGCAATCGCTGTCTGAGCTTAGAATCCCCCGTGATAAGAGCCGGGGGAGTATGTCAAGAATCATTGAGAATTGCGATATGAGCCGGAGGTTCTATTTTCACAACTGCCGAAAACTGAGATGTTGACCATTCTCAATAAGCTTTTTATGAACAGGCTTTCCGGCCTGTTCCACAAGAAAATTCACTCTTTGTGGAACAGGCCGAAAAGCCTGTTAAGCGAGAATGGTGCAAGATGTGAGGAAAACCAAGATTTGAGTAGAGTTAAATTTTTGCCCGTAGCAAAACGATCGCCACATTTAAATTTTTCTGTCGCGATCGCTTGACTAACGAGAAATTCCTTCCCTCAACTAATGCTCAACAGCCAAGTGCCGAGGTAACGCAGCAAGGGAACGTCGCCAGGGGTGCGGATGCGGACGTTGAAATGGTACATTCCGCCGGGAGATGGGTTTCTGACGTTGGAGAGTACAACCTCAACATTGTTGCCGGCGGCAATTGGTTCTTTGGGATAAATTTCTATGAATCGATTTTCTTTGTCCCAGATTACTTCTTGCAATTCTATTGTTTTGTCTTTGACGCGCACTTTAATGTCTTTTTGGTCAAATTCGCCTTTGTAGTAGTCGGGATAGGATATGTTGAGTTGGGCGATCGCCAAACTTACTTTTTTGGAAGGAATTCGCAGCCGATATCTATCGCCACTCATCCCGGCTGTACCGTAATCCAAGCGATAGTTTAATTGGTTGGCGCGATCGGGGCCGCCGAAAATCGTGAATCCTGGCATTGACTGGGCTAAACTGATGGCGGGTAATCCAGCCACCAAGCAACCTGTAACCGCTAGTGCTGAAAATAATCGTCGCATAACAACTCCTCTAATTAAACTCTTGGTGAACATTTAATATTGCTCGCCCGAAATTTGCGATCGTGCCTACAATATATCGAATCTCTCAGCAATTTGATGAGGGCGAGCCGATTTTAGATTTTAGATTTTAGATTTTAGATTTACTCCCGTCTGCTTTGAGAATGAATCTGGGGGCTGGTTAGAACCCGACGCTTTTCTGTGCCTCCATCCTAAGTCTCCGAAACGCTGAATCTGGGAACCTCCGAACAAATTGCTCGATCGTCAATTATTTTTTGCGTAATTTTTGCGTAATACTGATAACTGACATTCTAACTACAGAATTAGGCGACATAAAATTATATCATAATCGGTGGCCAACTTAACCATTTAGCGAATTTGAATGTATAAGATAAGTTAAAGATACGGGTCGAATTTGGGCGATCGGCTTTAGTATCAACGAGAGAAGTTTAGGGCAAGGGCTGCTTCAATGTAAAGCAAGGCATCGGGCGATTAAAAATCGCACTTCAAGAAACCTGCGGAGGCAGGTTTTGTCTGTGTAGGCGCGGCTTCAACCGCCCTGGGAAGGCTTAAATAAGGAGAGTTCATGAAATTAGCGATCGCAAAAGAAATAGCAGCAGGGGAACGCCGGGTGGCTTTAGTACCCGACGCTGTAGCCCGATTAGTCAAACAGGGCGTCGAAGTTTGGGTTGAAGCCGGTGCCGGCGCACAATCCTTTTTCTCGGATCTTGCTTACGAAGAAGCGGGAGCTCAGGTTGTCGCCGATACCGCTAGGCTGTGGGGCGAAGCCGATGTCGTAGTCAAAATCGGGGCCCTGCAAGAATCAGAAGTTCATCAACTCCGGGAAGGAGGCGTTTTCATCGGATTTTTGAATCCTCTGGGAGATCCAGCTTTAGTGCAGCGTTTAGCCGATCGCCAAGTAACGGCCTTCAGCATGGAAATGATCCCGCGCACCAGCCGCGCTCAAAGCATGGATGCACTGTCATCTCAGGGCAACGTTGCCGGTTACAAAGCGGTATTGATCGCAGCCGCCGCTTTGCCGAAATATTTTCCGATGCTGACAACGGCGGCGGGTACAATTCGCCCCGCGAAAGTATTGGTAATGGGTGTGGGCGTTGCTGGCTTACAGGCGATCGCCACGGCGCGTCGTTTGGGTGCGGTAGTCGAAGCCTTCGACATCCGCCCGGAAACAAAAGAACAAGTGCAAAGTTTGGGCGCTAAATTCCTTGATGTCGAACTCAAGGAAGAAACCGTCGCCGCCGGAGGTTATGCTAAAGAGCTATCAGAAGCGGCTAAAGAATACACCCGCCAAGTGCTCACCCAACACGTCAGCGCTTCCGATGCAGTGATTACAACCGCTCAAGTTCCCGGCAGAAAAGCACCTATTTTAGTTACTAGAGAAATGGTTTCTCAAATGAAGCCCGGATCTGTAATTGTTGACCTCGCGGGCGAACAAGGCGGCAATTGCGAATGCACGGAAGCGGGGAAAGATGTTGAATGGAACGGCGTTAATGTCATCGGCCCGATTAATGTGCCCTCGTCTATGCCTGTCCACGCTAGCGAAACTTACTCGAAGAATATCTCCTCTTTACTTCAGTTGATGGTGAAAGATAAGGAACTCAATTTGAATTTTGAAGACGATATCATTGCTGGTGCTTGTGTTGCCCGCGACGGTGAAATTAGCAATCAGCGAGTTCGGGATGCTTTGGCAGCTCAGGCTTCAGCCGTCAGTTAGATTCTGTCGTTATGAGGCAAAGTCCGGCAGTCCGATAGTCCGGCAGTCCGATAGTCCGATAGTCCGGCAAGGGTTGAAACCCCTGCCTCAAAGCTCAAGTCCTCTGAAGAGGACTGAAGAACTGATTAAATATCTCCAAAAAAGGCTTTTTTGAACAGGCAAGATGCCTGTTCCACAAGAATTATGGGAGATGTTTATTAGTCCTCTTAAGAGGACTTTTGCTATGAGTCAGGGAATTCATTCCCTGGCGGACTGGCGGACGCAACCGGGAACGAGTTATTTCCAATTACCAATTACCAATTGTTATGGCAGAAGGATTGATTGCAGGTTTAGTGGTGTTTACTCTAGCGTCGTTTGTGGGATTTGAAGTAATTAATAAAGTCCCGCCGACGCTGCACACACCTTTGATGTCGGGATCGAATGCGATTTCTGGAATTGCCGTTTTAGGTGCAATTCTGATTTCTGGCCAAGGCAATGTGACTGTTACTTCGATTTTGGGGACGATCGCGATCGCCCTGGCCACAATTAACGTAGTCGGCGGTTTCTTAGTAACCGATCGAATGCTGCAAATGTTCAAGAAAAAAGAGGTTAAAGCGTGAGCGATTTTCTGCCCAGTGGCATTCAACTAGGTTATTTAGTTGCCGCATCTTTGTTTATTATCGGTTTGAAACAGTTGGGTTCCCCTGCAACTGCGCGTCAAGGGAATGTGTTAGCTGCGATCGGGATGTTAATTGCGATCGTCGGTACTTTGCTGGAAAAGCAAGTCATCAGCTACGAATTGATTGCTGTCGGAATTATCATCGGTTCGATTTTGGGAACAATTATGGCAAAAACCGTCGCGATGACGGATATGCCCCAGATGGTGGGTTTGCTTAACGGTTTCGGGGGCGCGGCTTCTGCACTCGTTGCTGTGGGCGAATTCTGGCGCTATCTCAGCATCCCGGAATCGCCTGCGCCTGATGCGACAATCACGATCCTTTTGGGTGTACTAATTGGCGGAATTACTTTCACTGGTAGCCTTGTGGCGTTTGCGAAACTGCAAGAATTGCTACCTGGTGCGCCCATGACGTTTCCGCTGCAACAGCCGTTTAATGCCATGCTGGCGATCGCACTTTTAGCCGGCAGCGGTTATATGCTGTTTAACCCGGAGGATGTGCCGGTATTCCTGGCTTTGGTGGCGATTTCCAATATTCTGGGAATCATGTTTGTGCTCCCGATTGGGGGCGGCGATATGCCGGTGGTGGTTTCGCTGCTTAACTCTTATTCGGGGATTGCGGCGAGTGTGGCTGGGTTCATTTTGATGAACAATATGCTGATTATCGCTGGTGCATTGGTGGGCGCGTCGGGGATTATTTTGACGCAAATCATGTGCAAGGCGATGAATCGATCGCTTGGTAGTGTGCTGTTTAGCGCCTTTGGTAGCGGTGGCGGAAGTGCTGCGGGTAATGCTGGGGCTGCTGGTGATGCGATCGACAAAACTGTTCGCAGCATCAATCTCGAAGAAAGTGCGATGATGTTGGGTTATGCGCGATCGGTTGTAATTATTCCCGGTTACGGAATGGCTGTAGCGCAAGCACAGCACGCCGTGCGCGAGTTAGCCGACGGTTTGGAAAAAATGGGTGTTGACGTGAAATACGCGATTCACCCGGTGGCTGGGCGGATGCCGGGGCACATGAATGTGCTGTTGGCGGAAGCAAACGTGCCTTATCCGCAGTTGTACGATATGGACGATATCAATCCGCAGTTTGAAGAAACGGATGTTGCTTTGGTAATCGGGGCTAACGATGTAGTGAATCCGGCGGCGCGTCACGATACGGCGAGCCCGATTTATGGGATGCCGATTTTGGAGGTTGATAAGGCTAAGCATACGATCGTAATTAAGCGCGGGATGAGTGCTGGTTTTTCCGGGGTAGACAATGAGTTGTTCTACAAGGATAAGACGATGATGTTGTTTGGTAGCGCTAAGGATGTGGTTGCCAAATTGGTTTCTGAGGTGAAGCAGTTGTAGGATTTTTTAACCGCAGATGAACGCGGATTAACGCTGATTAACGCTGATAATTGAACCCGGTTTATTGGATAAACCGGGTTTTTGTTTTTGATATTGAAGCACGATCTATCGCCAGCCATTTTAATTAAATTAACGGAATAAATTCAATCCTATCTTGATACTCATTTTCAAAAGATGCTCCAGCAATTTCAATTAAACCCTCAATTACCTTGCCAATATCTACATTTAAACGAATTGTCAGAATTCCTGGGACGTGACGACCTTGGGCTATATGGTCTGACAAATGAACTGGCATTGAACGTCGGTTATTAGTAACGAGGATAAAGTTATTCTCCTCGCACCAACATAAAATTTCTGGGTCTTTCGTTCCTTTTGGCGGAACACCTTCATCACCAACTACCAACACAATAATATCCGATTGATGATATAAAAGCTGCACTCGATATTCAGGAGCCATATTTTCGTCCAACAAGTATTTAACAATCATTAATGCGCTCGATCCAGTTGTTGTGATTTATTTTTTTGTTCCCTAAGCTGACGCATTTTTAAGACAAAAGGTGATGGATTGCGATCGTACTCAGCTTCAGCTTTTAGGCAATATTCTAACCAATCTCCTACATATTTACCTACAGTTTTTGTATTTTCCAGATAGTAGAGAATCGTAGCATAAACTTGAGCCATAGTCACTGTCCGAAATTTTTGAGCTATGGCTTCTGGAGTTTGGCCGCGGTAAATGTATTCGTAGAGAATGTGTTCGATACCGACGCGGGTTCCTTTGATGCGGATATCTTCGGCTGTTAAGAATTCAAAGTAATCTTCTAATTGCATAATAGTTTATTATTTTCCCTGTGAGTCTTGAGTGTATACTGAGTTTAGCACATTGGCTACAAGCTTGAGTTGATACTATAATAGCATTAAACGAATTCAGGAAACATTTCCATGAACCAGCCCAAAATACTCCTAGATCCAGTTTTACCGACTGAGGAAGAAACAATAGCTATCAAATTGTTAGATAAAATGCTATGTCTCAAGACAGAAAATGGTGATGCTGAAACATTAAAAGTAAAACTTGTGGAAGTTGGCGGGGAAGCGATCGCACTTCCTGAATCTCTCTATCAATTGTTGTGTCAAGCTGCACATTTAATGGCGGCTGGTAAAGCAGTGTCTTTAGTGCCAATTGAGCAAGATATGACTGTTGAAGAAGCTGCGACATTGCTCAATGTGTCGCCAGAATTTGTAGTCAAATTGCTCGATGATGGGGAAATTGCCTATGGAAAAGTAGGAAACCAGCGGCGGATAAGTTTGGCAAGTGCGATCGCATATAAACAGCAGCGTAGTGTTAAGCGCCGCGAAATTCTCAAGGAATTAGCTCAGTTTAGCCAAGAAGAGGAATTCCATGAGAGCAGAGTATCTAGCTAGCAGATTGAGCCCTTTACGGCTAAACTAACAATGGCAGAGTGGCGAAAACCAAACTAAACCAGGAAACTGATTCAATGCCGTCTATATCTTTTGATGCTTACCTCAAGTCGATTCAAAATAACCTGCAAAAAGGTAGCGAGCGCAGCCATTATCCAGCGCTGAAAGATTTGCTGGATGACTCAGACAAGGGAATTGATGCCGTCATTGAAGAAAAAGGCAACAAGGCAGGGATTCCAGATTTTACAGTGAGGCGGCGGGAACTACTGGTGGGTTATGTAGAAGCCAAAGACGTGGGGCTAGACCTGGATCAGATAGAAAAATCGGAGCAATTGCAGCGGTATATAGAAGCGTTTCCGAATCTAGTATTGACCAATTATTTAGAGTTTCGCTGGTATGTGAATGGGAAGCGCAGGCAGAAGGAAATTTTAGCAGACCGTAGTGAGAACAAACTGCAATCAAGAGCTACAGAAAAGATTGCGGCTTTGCTGGATCAATTTCTCAACTATACAGGCGAGATTATCAGCAGTCCTGAAGACCTGGCGCGACAGATGGCGAGGTTGACGAAGGCAATCCGGTTAGCAACAACAACTGCGCTGGAGGGAGAAAGGAAAGACGGTGAATTGCATCAACTAAAACAGGGCTTTAGTGAGGTGTTGTTGCCCGATTTGAATGATGCTGATTTTGCTGATATGTATGCTCAGACGATTTCTTATGGGTTATTTGCGGCAAGAGTTGGTCATGCTCAAAATCCAGGGGGCGAACCGTTTACTCGGCGCACGGCTGGCACGTATATTCCAGCAACAAACCCATTTTTGAAGCGATTGTTTAATACGATCGTCGAAACGGATGCAGTCAGTCAGATCGATTGGGCGATCGACGATCTGGTGCAATTGCTGTCTCAAGTTGATATGGGTAGCATTCTCGAAAACTTTGGGCAGCGCACTCGGCAAGAAGACCCGGTGGTGCATTTTTATGAAACGTTTTTGGCGGCGTATAACGCAGCTTTGCGAAAGAGTCGAGGGGTTTATTATACACCGGAACCTGTGGTGTCGTTTATTGTGCGATCGGTTGATGCGATTCTCAAAGACCGCTTCGATTTGCCATTGGGATTAGCTGATAACGCCAAAGATCCAGTAACACAAAAGCCGAAAGTGCAAATTCTCGACCCTGCAACGGGTACGGGTACGTTTTTGTATGAAGTGGTAAAGCAAATTTACCGCAATTTAGAAGAAATTGGCATGGCGAATCAGTGGGATAGCTATGTGCGAGATAATTTGCTGAATCGGTTGTTTGGATTTGAGTTATTGATGGCTCCCTATGCCATTGCTCATCTGAAGCTAGGGCTAGAACTTGAAGAACTTGGTTACAAATTTAAGGGCAAACAACGATTAGGCATTTACCTCACCAATACGCTAGATGAGGCAATGAAAAAGTCAGAGATTTTGTTTGGTCAGTTTGTCGCACAGGAAGCAAATGAAGCTTCGACGGTAAAACGAGATACACCTGTGATGGTGGTGTTGGGCAATCCGCCCTATTCAGGACATTCGGCAAATAAAAGTGAGTGGATCGCTGGTTTAGTTCGCGATTATTACTATGTGAACGGTTTACCGCTCGGAGAAAAAAATCCCAAATATTTGCAAGATGATTATGTAAAATTCATTCGCTTTGGGCAGTGGCGAGTCAGTGAAACCGGTTATGGCGTTTTAGCGTTCATTACCAATCATGGTTATCTCGATAATCCAACATTTCGAGGGATGCGTCAGAATTTGATGAAAACATTTACAGATATCTATCTCTTGGATTTACACGGTAATTCTAAAAGAAAAGAAATTTCTCCAGATGGTTCTCCCGATCAAAACGTCTTTGATATTCAGCAGGGTGTTAGTATTGGAATTTTTATTAAAGAGCCTGGAAAGACGGGTGCAGCTAATGTTCATCATGCTGATCTTTGGGGAGATCGAGCGACTAAATATGAAATTTTGAATCAAAGTTGTATTGACGATGTTGATTGGAAAGCGATCGCACCTCAATTACCCTTCTATTTATTCAGTCCTCAAAATACTGATTTACTAGCAGAATATAATACAGGGTGGAAAATTACAGAAATTATGCCAGTTAACTCCACAGGGGTCAAAACTCATCGAGATCATTTTGTATTTGATTTTGAACGGACAGCGCTGTATGAGCGCATAAAAGAATTTAGAGATTTAACTATTTCAAACCAAGAGGTAGCTGAGAAATATTTTATTCCCGATACAGGGAGCTGGAAATTAAGTGAGAAACGACGCTCACTAGCAGCAGATACTGAGTGGGAGAACTATTTTACTGAATGCCTTTATCGACCTTTTGATACTCTTTTTTACTATTCTCATGAGGATTTAGTAGAGCGCTCAAGGCATGATGTGATGCGTCACATTATTTCAAAAGAAAATTTAGGCATGATCTTTATGCGACAAGTAGCACTTCAAGAGGATTACAGCCATTTTACAGTGGCCAATCACGCTGTAGATAATCGAGCTTTTTACAGTAATAAAGGTACGATGGCTTTAGCTCGTCTTTATCTATATCCTGACGAGGACAATCCTCAACAATCACTTTTAGAGGAGAAATGCAAGCCAAATTTATCTCAAAAATTTTTAGATTTAATTCGACACATACTTGGTTATATTCCCACACCAGAAGCCATCTTTTACTACATCTACGCCATCTTCCATAGCCCCACCTATCGCCAACGCTACGCCGAATTCCTCAAAGGCGACTTTCCTCGTGTGCCTTTGACCAGCAACGACCAGCTATTCAAAGACTTGGGTGCAAAAGGTCAGGCATTGGTAGACCTGCACCTGATGAAATCGAAAAAGCTGAATAAGCTGATTACTAAAATGAGTGGCGATGGTGACAATGCCGTTACCGAAGTTACCTATAAACCCGCAGAACAACGAGTTTATATCAACAAAACCCGCTATTTTGAAGGCATAGCCCCCGAAGTTTGGGAGTTTAAAATTGGCGGTTATCAGGTTTTAGAAAAATGGCTCAAAGACCGTAAGAAAGCCAAACGCACTTTATCCTTTGATGATGTACTGCACTATCAAAAGGTGGTGGTTGCGCTCAAAGAAACCATGCAACTGATGGTAGAAATCGATCTACTGATTCCTGGCTTCCCCATAGAGTAAAGTTTATGAGATGGTAAAAAATGACACTGAAAGAATTAGAAAAACAACTCCTTGCCTTAACTCCCGCTGAAAAAACTCAGGCAATACAGCTATTAGTTCAAAGTTTAAGCAATACTTGGCAAGAAATAGAAAAAACTCCGGGCGTGTGCGGTGGCGATGCTAGAATTGCCAAGACTCGCATACCTATTTGGTCGCTGGTAAATTATCGCATTCTGGGTGCAAATGATGTGCGGATTTTGCAAGACTTTCCTCATTTGAGTGCAGCAGATTTGGCGAATGCTTGGGCTTATGCTGAGGCACACCCAGAGGAAATTGAAGCTGCAATCGCTAGAAATGAGGCCGCCTAAAACATGGCGGGAATTTGCTATAATCTAGATAATATATTCCGGCGATCGCACTTATGACTATACAAGAATTAGAAACTCAAGTCTTAACCTTAAATCTCGCTGATAAAGCTAAACTAATCAGCATCCTAACTCAAAATTTAACCAACGGTTCTTTAGGCATTAAAAAGACTCCCGGTGTCTGTGGAGGGGATGCCTGTGTCGGCAATACTCGCATACAAGTTTGGGTACTGGTGGGTTATCGCCGTCTCGGATGCAGCGATGCGGAACTTTTTAAGTGCTATCCCCATTTGACTGCGGCTGATTTGGTCAATGCTTGGGCTTATGCTGATGCTTACCCAGAAGAAATTGAACAAGCAATCAAAGATAATGAGGAAGCCTAAAACATGGCGCGACTTTATGCAGACGAACAGTATCCGTTGCCAGTAGTTGAGTTTCTTCGACCTTTAGGTCACGATGTATTAACAGTTCAAGAAGCCGGAAACGCAGGATTAGGGATTCCTGATGAGGATGTATTGGCTTTTGCAGTGAGTAATGAGCGAGCAGTTTTGACTCTCAATCGAGGGGATTTCATTCGACTGCATCGCTCACAGCCCAACCATGCTGGTATTATCATTTGTACTCAAGATAGCAACTGGGAAAGACAGGCGACCCGAATTAATGAGGCTATTTCTGCGATCGATACTTTGAACGGTAAATTGATTCGAGTTAACCGTCCTTCGACATGAAAAAAAGCCGCTCGCCCAAACCCATCCTAAAATCTTACAATTAAATCCCCCATTGCTCCCAAGATTAGGTAAAATTATTGGCGTGTCTGAGGATAAACTATATGCGTTTGGTTAAATATATTGCGATCGCCATTATCAATGGTTTCGGTGTCGTCATCGGTATTATTTGGGTTGCAGTCCCCACAACAGTGGCTCAACCTTCCCTAAACTACCAACTCGCACTCTCTGGGCGACAGTCAGAGGGCGAAACTCCGCAATCCCTTTCCGAGCTCTACAAATTGCGCGATCGCCTGAAAGTACAATTAGATAACCTTGCCAAAACTTCCGACAGCGCCCCGTTTCCTGGTGAACTTTGGAAATCCGCAATCAACCGCCAGCAATCCCAAACTCTGACGCAGCAACTCCAAAACGTTCAAAGTCAGATTCAAATAGAAGAAAGAGCAAAATATAATTGGGACGATGCTGCTAAATTAGCCGCCCAAGCTGTCGTAATTGGACGCACTTCAAATCCTTCTTCTGCTACTTGGGAAGAGTCCCAGCGGCTGTGGGAGTTGGCTATCAATACCCTGCGACTCATTCCTCACGATTCTTTTTTGGCAGATCGGGCGATCGACAAAACCATCGAATATCAAGGAAACCTCAGTGTCGCTACCTATGAAATGCAAGTCGCACGTTCTATTGAGAAAATTAGAGCCGAGGAAGAAGAGATAAGAGAGCGAGCCCGCAAAGAGCAAGAGAAAAAAGAAATTGCTCGTCGAGAAATAGAGAGAAAAGAGCAAGAGAAAAAAGAACGGGCTAGAAAAGAACTAGAAAGGCAAGAGTTTGAGAAGCAAGAATTAGCCCGTAAAGAACTGGAAAGGCAAGAATTAGCCCGTAAAGAACTGGAAAGGCAAGAGTTTGAAAAGCAAGAATTAGCCCGTAAAGAACTTGAAAGGCAAGAATTCCAAAGGCAAGAGTTAGCTAGACAAGAACTTGAAAGGCAAGAATTAGCCCGCAAAGAACTTGAAAGACAAGAACTTGAAAGGCAAGAATTAGCCAGACAAGAATTAGCCAGACAAGAATTAGCCAGACAAGAATTAGCCAGACAAGAAGTTGAAAGGCAAGAGTTAGCCAGACAAGAATTAGCCAGACAAGAACTTGAAAGACAAGAGTTAGAGAGAAATCAGCAAGCAACTTCTCAACCAACTCCTGAATCAACTGCAACACCAACTCCCGCCCCAGTTACGCCTGCTGCGTCCCCGTCGAACTTTTTGTTTGTGGGAGATACTAACAGAGATGGCCAAATTAACCAGCAAGACGAAGCGGGAAAAGAACAATGGTCTTTGTCCAAGGGCGCGCTAATTTTATTTAACGATCGCAATAACGATCGCGGCAAGATACCGACTTGGAAACAAACCAAAGTTAGCGCTCCCCGCCGTGCAGCAATGCTTTCTCAAGTTAACTTAACACTGTCTGAAAACTTCAAAACCTCTCAACTATTTATCACTGCTGACAGCATTGCTAGCCCTCACATCAGCGTTTTTCAGAAGACGGGCGACGGCTGGCAACCGGTAGATATATCCGGTGCTAAACCTCTAGTTTTCAGCACGAATATTGTTTTAGGTGTCGAAGCCAAACAATTTGCAGATCGCAACTGGAACGGCACTGTTAATCTCAAAGCAACTGCCCAAAACAACGGTCAAGAAATCGCTTCCACAACTATTCAAATGGGCGTTAGTCCTTGGATGATAGCGCCCAATACAGCGCCAGTAACCGAAGTTCAGGTCAGCGACAGAGGCTCGGTCAACAGCGAATTTATCTCCCAACTAAAACAAGCAGTAGAACCCACGGGCGCTAAAGTAAAAATTCTCCAGGGCGATCGCACTTGGATGCAAGATACCCAGAAAAACGGCTACGTTCAACTCCCAGAAAAATCGGAGATCCGCCAGTTTAATGTAGCCATAAAAAGCAATAGCGAGCCAGAGAAAAACCCGCCTCTTAAATCAACTCAAGACCGGGATTTGAAAGTATTTAAAATTGGCAATCCTCGTTCTTTAGACCCTGTAAGTCAGTGGTCTGACGGATACGGCAATTTGCAGGTGACGCCGCCGATTCCCGGACAGCCAATGGGTCGAGTTTATTACGGGAATTCGGGAAATGCTAGTTTTAATCCAGAGGTACTTGATTTTATTCAAGCTCAGAGAATTCAAGGGCCGCCAGTGGATATTGATACTTCTTGGCTTTTGACTCGCCAAGTCGATGAAATTATCAATTTTATTCCCACTCAAACTCCCGGACAATATGTAATGGCGATCGCCAGTCCCGAAGCTGGAGTTAAGCTGTTGGAAGAATTGGAGGGAAGAGGTTACGGCGATGTGGCGATCAATCGTGGTTTGAGCACTGAAACAACTGTCAGCGCCGCTTTGAAAAACCGTGCTTTAATTCAACACAATCTCTATTTGCAAAATCAGAAACTTAATCCGATTATAGAGAAGTTGAAAAGAGAGTTTTTACTCGGAGACGACCAAATTATTCAAGTTCCGGTGATGTTTGGCTACAGCGGTTATGCTTGGTGGCCAAATATGGTCAATTCGGTGCCAGTTAACGGCAAGTTGTTAGTTTCAAATCCGCGCGGGCCAATGATTGACGGTGTAGATTACACTCAGGAAAGATTGCGCCAACTGCTGCTTCCTGCTGGCGTCAGCGTTAGTTTTCTGGATGACAGGTATTATCAAGAATTAAAAGGAAACGTGCAGTCGGCGACGAATACTGTGAGGAAGCCAGAAGAGCGGCCTTTTTGGCAGTCTTTGCCTAATAATTACTAATGGGTAATTGGTAATGAGGAATGGGTAATTGGGAATGGGGAATGGGTAATTTGTAGGGGCGGGTTCACCAACAATACTCGCCTGTAACTGACATCTTGCACCCTTCTCAATTAGCCTTTTAGGAACAGGCAAGATGCCTGTTCCACCATTGGTGACAAGTTAAGGCTGTAAGTCTTTTGTCAAGAGGCTTTCGGAGAGTTCTTAAAAAAGAATTGGTCAGAC
>NZ_JAUBTT010000240.1:0-1965 GCF_036705125.1 Microcoleus sp. B7-D4 | reverse complement strand
TGTGTTCCGTCGGGTTTTGTGATGGTTTCGCCACGCTCGGTTACTCTATAACCGGTTGTGATTCCTGGTAGACCGATCGCCGCCCATCCGCGAGAAATTAACAAAGCTGCTTTTTTCTCGCCTTCAGTGATGACGATCGGGCAACCGCTACTCTCAGCCCAATCCCAAAATCCAATCCATTCCCCGCCCAATCCAATTACAGGGAATTCTGGCATGGGTAAGCGAGCTTTTTCGGCTATCATCCTCCCAACTCGAACCGTAACAGCGGGGAAGAATATTTCTAAAGGCTTGCCTTTTGGCTGGTGGTACCGACGCTCTTTGCCTTTTTCATCTAACGCGATCGTCGCGCCTGTGAGTTGGCGAAAGCGGCCGTTCGCTATCCAGCCACCAGCAGCAGGGCCCGCAGGTCGGAAAATTCCTTTTGCCTTGATGTTTCCGTTTCTGGCATCCTCCGATGCTCCACAAAGATCGGAAAGGAGCCAGAATTTATTTTTGTAAAAATATCCTGCGTCGCCGATACACCGGGCAAGATTTCGAGCCGCTTCTAGGCTGATACTGCTGTTGTTGGTCTTATCGCTATCGGCAAAAATCGGCTCATATACAGCGGTTCCGATCGCAGAGGGGAAGTTTAGATCGTAGATGTCTTCGGCAACTCCCGATCGAACCACAACATCCTCATAGCAGCATTGATTTACATATTCTGCGTAATCTTTGCCAAACTTATCTAAAATTGCCGAGTCTTGACTAAAATTGCTTAAACTTGATAACTCTTGACCAGAGTTAGCTGAATTTGGTAAAATAGACACCATAGCTGGGTTCCTTGGAAGGTTGACCCGCTACACCTATATTTAAGAGAGGCCGCAAACTGTTCGCTGTCTGTTTGTAACTTGTAGACAAATTGCTAGCAACAGTAGATAGACTACGGTATATTGAAATTGTAATTATTTTTTCTTTGCTGGGCCTCTCAACAGGTGCAGCGATTTTTTTGACTTAAAGCGAGTGGAAATAATGCCTGCAAGTCTTACACTGCGATAGGTTTGGCATCTTCAAGATGTTTTTCTATGTGCTTTATATAAGTCTTGAGCGCTTGTTTGGTAAAGCTGGAACTAGAAGTTTCTAGCTGTGATGCTTTGCCT
This sequence comes from Microcoleus sp. B7-D4, assembly GCF_036705125.1. Taxonomy (NCBI): domain Bacteria; kingdom Bacillati; phylum Cyanobacteriota; class Cyanophyceae; order Oscillatoriales; family Microcoleaceae; genus Microcoleus; species Microcoleus sp. B7-D4. The sequence goes on along the minus strand of NZ_JAUBTT010000240.1, from coordinate 829 downwards.
GTTACTAATAGATATTCGGCTTCAGTCAAGTAGACAGTTACCGAGTGTTTCCACCTTCGCGCCATTTTTCGTATCCTCGCTTCAGAGTTACCGACAATGATACTGTATCAATCGCAATTCTTGCCATAGATTTAGATAATTTGTCTCGATCGCGCGATATTGGCAAATTTTTGACCCAAAATCCCAGCATCCTCACTGCGCCGATCGGACAGCCTTCGCTCTTTTCCCTAAAAAATTAGTTAACAGCGTATATATCCGGGATATATACATCAGTCGATCGCCTATTGCTTTTTCTGGCGATAGGGTGTATTTTTGCAGGCTTATAAGCCAAAAAAAACACCACAGAATTGGATCGAGAAACCAATAGGCATCGGTGATTTAGCGTATTTACCACTTTACATAAAGTGGTATTTTCACCCCTAATAAAACCGTAAACGATCTATTTAATAAGTAGCCGATCGCCCGCACAGCCTCAACTCCCCACAGTCGCCGATCAACCGCGCCGCCATCTCTCCCACGGGCGATCGCTTCAATTTTGCCCGCCACCGTTGCCCCGGTTTCGGAGTTGGTTGTTGAGGTACTGCCAGATGTCGCGGATTTCTGTTTGAATGATTCGCATTTGCTCCCGCCATTCGTTGTTCTGCTGGGAAATCAGCCTCAGCGCTTCTTGATGGCTCCCAATTGCTGAAACCAGACCGTCAAAACGTTGAGCCAGTCGGTCAACGCGATCGGTGAGTTGGTCAATGCGATCAGTCAGGCGATCTATGGCTGTCGCATTGGCAAGAGTTTGAACTTCCAACCGCCCGATCGCCTCGGAGTTGGCAAAAGT
>NZ_JAUBTT010000147.1:0-13926 GCF_036705125.1 Microcoleus sp. B7-D4 | reverse complement strand
CGAATATTTGCCCAAATGGAATTATCGAGCCGTACCCCAACCTGAGTAATTCATTAAGTTATTTATTTTTCATTCCTAATGACTAATGACTAATGACTATTGACTTCTTAAGCACTTCTCAATGCGACGATCGGGTCGAGTTTAGCAGCTTGTTTTGCGGGCACAATGCCGAAAAACAAGCCGATACTGCCCGAAACACCGACTGCAAGTGCGATCGCCACTGGGGAAACGCTAGCTTGCAAGGGAGTAAAAGCAGCTACTAAAAGCACGCCGCCGATACCGAATCCAGTGCCGATCGCCCCGCCTGCCGCCGACAAAATCACAGACTCTATCATAAACTGAATCAGGATATCTTGCTGAGAAGCTCCGATCGCCTTTCTCAATCCAATCTCCTTCGTGCGTTCAGTAACCGAAACCAGCATGATATTCATAATCCCGATGCCGCCGACAAACAGCGAAATTGCCGCCACGAAAGCCAACATCAACGTCAAAGCACCAGTAATACTGCCCAAAGTATTCATTAAATCTTTCTGGTTGCGAACCGTAAAATCATCTTCTTTAGTAATTTTGTGCCGCAACCTGAGCAAATTTTCTATTTGAAATTGGGCCGCTTGCATCATACTTTCATCTTTGATAGCAACCGAAATAAATGTTACTTTTGTACCGTAGGGAGACGAGCGACCAACAATTCTGTTAGCCATTGTTGTCAGCGGCAAATAAACATTCATATCTTGATTGTCGCCAAAACTTGAGCCTTTCGCCTGCATGACACCAATCACTTGAAAAGTCGAGTTTTTGATGCGAATGTATTGACCAATTGGCTGTGTATTGCCAAACAATTGTTCTGCTGCTTCCGATCCTAAAGCCACCACATTTTCTTGTCTTTCTAAATCTAATTTGTTTAAAAATCGACCTTGGGCAACATCAAAGCTTCTGACTGTCAGAAACTCTGGGGTAGTTCCGACAATGGAAGATGAGACATTTTTGTTGCGGTAGGTAACGAGTTGACTGTCATTGAGAGTTGGTGCGACTTCTTCGACAGAAGGAACTTGAGATGCGATCGCCTCTGCATCTTCCACGACTAAAGTCTGGGGCGGAATCACCGGGCGGCTTTGTGCTTCAGGACTTCCGGGAATAATAAATAGCAAGTTTGAACCCAGAGAGTTAACTTGTCCCTCGATAAATGTTTGAGCTCCTTCCCCAATACCGATCATAGAAATTACCGAAGCATTGCCGATGATAATTCCTAACATCGTCAAGGTGCTGCGAAGCTTGTTTGCCATCAAAGTTGTGACAGCCATTTTGACGCTTTCAACAATATCCATAATTCGATTTTAGATTTTAGATTTTAGATTTTAGATTGGGGATTATTGGATTTGAGATTGGGGATTGGGATTGGGGATTATTCGATTGGGGATTGGGGATTGGGGATTGGGAATTATTGGATTTTCGATTGGGGATTGGGGATTGGGGATTTGGGATTGGGATTATTGGTGTCAAATTAATATTTAAACCTATAATCAATCTCGCTTGTAGTCTAGTTTAGAGCCCCCTAAATCCCCCTTAATAAGGGGAGTAGGGGTTGACTTTGAATACTGTTGTCCCCCCTTCTTAAGAGGGACTTTGACTGCTCTTGTCCCCCCCTTCTTAAGGGGGGTTAGGGGGGATCTCCGGGGAAAGAAAACACCCTAGAGCGATCGAGATAAATAATGCCCCATGCCCCATGCCCCATGCCCCATGCCCCATGCCCTATTTCTGATTCTTGATAATATCCTCCAGCTTTTTACCTTGAGGAAGTTCGGTAAAAACGCGATCGCCCACTTTTGCACCCTCTAAAATCTGAATCTTGTTGCCAATAGTCGATCCAACCGTAACAGGCTTAAACTTCGGCTGTTGTTTCTCATCAGGAACCAGCACACCCGTTTGACCTTTATTAGTGACAATTGCCACCGTCGGCACAACTAAAGCATTGCTCAACTTTTCACCAACAAATCTCAAATCTACATTCATCCCCGATTGCAAGAAATCCTTGCCCGTATCAATGGCAACTCGCACTTGGAATAGCGTCACGTCCCGTTCCTTAACAGCTTCCGGCGCAATTAACTTAACGCGGCCTTTAAACACTTTATCTGGATAAGCATCAGCGACTATTTCAACTACTTGACCCGGTTTAATTTGACTGATATCAGCCTCCGGGACTTTCGCCAAAACCTCCACATCTCTAGCTAAAGCGACAATCGATGTCGAAGTTGCCGAAGTCGCTTCCGATGCCGAAGTTGCGGGAGTTACAAAAGCTCCTTGGATGGCGTATCTTTGGGTAATAATTCCAGCAAAAGGAGCGCGAACTTTCGTATCTTCTAACTGCACTTCTTGAAAGCGAACTTGAGCTTGAGCTTCGGCTAATTCAGCTTGAGCTTGAGCTATTTCTTCCGGGCGAGAACCGTTTTCTTGTGCCGCCAATTGGCTTTTTGCTTCAGCAACTGCTGCTTCGGCTTTGGCGATTTCTTCTGGACGGTTGCCGTTTTCTACTTGCGCTAATTTGCTTTTAGCTTCGGCAACTTCTGCTTCGGCTTGGGCAATTTCTTCCGATCGCGTGCCGTTTTGCAATTGCTTCAATGCTTGCTGCTCGACTTGCACAGCAGCTTGCAGTTGCTGAATTTGCGACTCCCGACTTTCTTGCAGTTGTTGCAGGCGTCTTTGAGATTCTATTAATTTAGCTTGGGCAGTGCGATTTTCTTTGATCAGTTCATCGAGTTTATCTTTAGCAAGAGCACCTTCTTCCACTAGCGGCCGATTGCGTTCTACTCGTTGAGCTGTTAGTTCGGCTTGGGCTTTACTCGAGTCAATTTGCGTTTGTGCTTGGGCAATTTCTTGTTTGACACTGCCGGTTTGAGCATCTGCTAAACGAGCTTGAGCTTGGGCTAAACGAGCTCGCGCTTGGCTGACTTCTTCTACGCGGCTGCCGGCTCGCAGTCGCTGCAAGCCTGCTTGAGTTTGCTGCAAGCGGGCTCTGGCTCCTGCCACTTCTTCCACGCGGCTGCCGGCTTGGAGTTGCGCGAGACTGGCCTCGGCTTGCTCTAAGCGCGCTCGGGCGCTGGCGATGTCTTCCGATCGATTCCCGGCTTCAATTTTGGCGAGTTTTGCTCGCACGCTAGCTTCGCGGGCTTTAGCTTGAGCGAGTTGAGCTTCTACATCGCGGCTTTCCATGCGGGCCACGATTTGTCCTGCTTCGACTTTATCGCCTTGTTCGACAAATAATTCTGCTATGCGCCCGGAACCTTTCGGGCTGAGATTCACGCGCTGTACGGGCTGCACCGTGCCACTGGACGTGATCCGCACCGTGAGGTTTTGCGCTTCCACCGGCACTGTCATAGTGGCGATCGCATCTACTTTCGGCTGCGATCGACTTTTTGCTATATATATTGTGGTCGGTACAGCTAGCAACCCGGCTGCAACCAACCCAATCGCCCACCGCTGCGGTTTGCGCGCGGGTTTCTTCGGAGACTGCTTTTGGGCGGTTTTTTTATCTGCAATTTTGGTCTCTGCGGCCTTGGTGTCTACAATCTGAGTATCTTCCACCTTGACCTGAGCAGTTTCCTTTTTAGGGCTAACGATCATACCGACTCACCTAATTTAATCTCAGGATTACCTTTAAAGGTAAAATTTTTGCTGATGCTTGGCATCGTCTTTCAGACTCATCCGATCGGGTGATTTATAAAAAGTTCCCCAACCCGCACCTGTAAACAATTATAGCTAATCTTTGCAATTTATTAAAAAATGTTAAGTTTTTTCAGCCAAAAGAGGTGGATCTAAACAAAATCGCTCCCGGCTGCTGGCAAATAAAAATATATTTTAATAAATAATATCATTTTTGGGAGATCGGGGCGTGATCCTCAGCAGCAACAAAGGCCGATCGGGCAGCGGGCGATCGACTAAACTCGGTCATTGCGGACTCGCGAACCCATCGCTGCGGGATCTGCCAGTGCGAATCTCGCAACGACACAGTATGGACACACTTATTCTCATAAACCCGGTTTCACGGGTAGCGGTGTGTAAACCCTGAATACATATTCGCCCTGTGCCCACAACAGGTTAAAATATTTTTCAAATCCGTTAAAAATGGAAAATCAAAACAATGAATCGCCCTCAAAGTGTTACAGTTTTGGCAATCTTGCAGCTAATTAGCGGCATTTTCAGTCTGCTTGACGGCTTGTTCATCTTACTTTTTGCCGGGATTTTTGGCGGCATCGGTGCGGCTGTCGGCGGGGCAAAAGTTGGCACTGTAATCGGCGGCTTCATTGCAATTTTTGCTGGAATTAGTTTTATTTTAGGCCTCCTCTCTTTACTCTTAACTTGGGGTTTGTTTCAACTCAAAAAATGGGCTTGGACGGGAACGTTAATTGTCCACATCATCGCTACCCTCGCGCAAATTGCCAAAATGTTGGGCAGCGGCGGTACAGCAGTCAATTTTTTAACTCTGGGTTTTGCAGTGGCTAGCATTTACTACCTGCAGCGGCCGGATGTTAAACAAGCATTTCGTGTCTGATTTCCTTTTCATTAACGGTACTGAATTCTCGGATCTAAAAAAGCATAGGAAATATCAACCGCCAGATTAATCAGTACAAAAGTTACAGCCACAAAGATTACTCCTCCTTGGACAATTGGGTAATCCCGCGTCAGAATACCGGTGTAAATCCAAGAACCAATTCCCGGCCACGAGAAAATCGTTTCAGTCAGAATAGCGCCGCCTAAAAGAGTGCCGAACTGCAAACCGATAGTTGTGACGATCGGCAAAAACGCATTTTTCAAAGCGTGTTTCAAAATCACCCAATATTCCGGCAATCCCTTAGCCCTTGCAGTGCGGATGTAATCTTGAGAAAGGACTTCCAGCATCGCCGAACGAGTGATGCGAGCTATAATAGCCAGAGGAATAGTTCCTAAAGTCAAAGCTGGCAGGATTAAATGGGCGATCGCATCCCGCAAAGCGGCAAAATCCCATCTCAGCAAAGAATCCAAAACATAAATACCCGTAATCGACTTAAAACCAAACCCCAAATCTACACTAATTCGCCCGCTAGGAGGCAGCCATTTCAGATAAACAGCAAACAAATAAATCAACATCAATCCCAACCAATAAACCGGCAAAGATACGCCAATTAACGAACCACTCATCGCGAGATTGTCCAGCCAGCTATTTTTCCGAACAGCAGCCAAAATACCGGCCGGAATTCCGATAACAAGTGCCACCAACATCGCCACCACAGACAGTTCAAAAGTAGCAGGCCAGCGACTTGTAATTTCATCAATTATCGGAATACCGCTAATAATACTATTTCCCAAATCCAAGCGCAGCAAACTCCATAAAAACGCCAAATATTGCAAAGGTAAAGGCTGATTTAAACCTAATCTCGCTCTCAAAATTTCCACCTGTTCGGGAGTTCCCCGTTCTCCCAAAAGCACTGTAGCTGGGTCTCCTGGTATCAAATGCAAAAATATAAATACTAGCAGAGTGATTCCGAAAAGGACGGGCAATAGTCCCAGCAAACGTTTTACAATATAATTAATCATGTTTTTAATATAGATTCTAGCGTCTCGGATTTTGCGGCTTTTTCACATATTATTATATGATTGGTAGGGGTTTTTTTATGAGCAATATTTGGCATGACTAAAAATATAGATAAACCCGCCCTTTTTTAGGGAACCACGAAGTGAAGAGGGCGGGTTTTTGAGATTGTCGGTATTAGGGCTATATTGTTGGTAAAACCCGCCCCTACACAATTAGATACAAGGAAAACCCGCCGCTTTCAAGACTTACTAACATCCTCAAAAGACTCAGACCCCAAAGGACTCGGAATCCAACCTTGAATATTCTTGCGTTTCCCTAAAAGCGGCTGCGAATGTACGATCGGCAAACGCACAGCTTCCCCATGCAAAATCTCGCTAACTTCCGCATAAATTTTCGCCCTAGCTGCTTTATCGCCACTCGCCCTCCCCTGATCCAAAAGTTCCAGAACTTTCGGATTTTTCCAATTTCCCAAATCCCCCGTGGAACCAGGCCCGAAGTGAGGATAATAAAAATTGTCTGGATCGCCATAATCTCCAGTCCAACCCATCATAAAAGATTGAAATCCGGGAGGTTTTAGCCGATCGGCTAAATAAGCAGACCAATCCTTTGTCAGCAATTTTACCCGAATCCCGATCGCGCTCAAATCCGCCGCAAATGCCTCAGCGATCGGCTTCGGCGTGGGAAAATAGGGACGGCCCACGGGCATATACCACAAATCCAAATCAAAACCGTTCGGATAACCGGCTTTCGCGAGCATTGCTTTAGCTTGCTGCGGGTTAAATTCATAATCTTTAACTCGATCGGACGCCGCCCAATTCAGCGCAGGCGGGATAAATTGCGAATCATGTTTTCCGAGTTCTCCCCAGAAAGCTTGGACTATGGCTGGCTTGTTAATGGTTTGGGCGATCGCCCGCCTGACTTCTGGTTTCGATAAAGGTTCGTAACTCGGATTTAACGCTAAATAACCGACATTAAAAGAAGGTCGCACAACAGCTTCTAAATTAGGATCTCCCTGAACTTCTTGCAGTTGATCCGGCGTTAAATCTACAGTAAAATCAAGTTGTCCTGCTCGCAACTGAGCCAGTCTCGCCGCCGGATCGTCAACAAAACGAATTACCAATTGATTGACTTTTGGCGTGCCAGTTTTCCAATAATTCGGATTTTTCTCCAAAACTATGCGATCGCCCGATCGCCATTCCTGAAACACAAAAGGCCCCGTACCCACCGCCAGCGACCCCGGAGTGCCGTATTTAGCACCCGCTTTTTTCACCGCCGCCGGACTCGCCATCCCGAAATAACCCGACCCAATCGCCGACGGAAAAGCAGCAAAAGGTCGATTCAAAACAAATTTAATTGTAGACTTATCAACAACCGCCACATCTTTTACTAAAGAATCTTTTTCTCCCTTAAACCCGCCAAAAAGATCTTTCCAAATCGGATAATTCTTGCCCGCTTCTCGAAAACCGTTAGGATTTTTCGCATCCCACCAGCGCTCCACATTAAACTTAACAGATTCCGCATCAAAATCCGTACCGTCGTGAAACTTGACCCCAGAACGCAACTTAAAAGTCCAAGTTTTACCATCTTTAGAACTTGACCATTCAGTAGCGAGACTCGGCTCAAGTTCCACAGTTCCCGGTTTGAAATCAGTCAAGCGATTGTAAATTTGGTCGATAACAATCACCGAATTGCCATCAGTAATATTTCCCGGTTCCAGATTTATCGGCGGCCCACCCGCACCGTAAACTAAAGCCCCAGCCGGAACCGCAGCAGGAGTTGTCGGAGTTGGAGAATTATTGCTAACCGTGTTTGAAGGAGTGCCGCAATTTGATAAAATTACAGCCATCCCAAAAACTAGACCTAATAAAACCAAACGCCAATATTTGAATAATTTCATCTTCATATCTCCCCTTTACTAGCAAAATGCACTCATGCAAATAATATTGAGTCCTTGAATTACCAGGCATATAACTTAACCATAGCCAGAGCAATTCCAGACTCATCAATAAAATATTAATTTGTATGGGAGTGCTGATATTCCAGAAATTATTAATACAACAAATCAGCCCTAGTAAAATATAGGGGAGGATAATTATAAGAATAGAAACCTCCCTGTTCAGAAATAGAGTATTCAACCACTAGACTTGTTGCTCCAGGTACACCTAGAGGCACAGATATAATTTGATTGTTTGGTCCGTATTTACACTCTCCAGCCCAAAGCAATTTTCCATCAACTGATATTCTTACTAAATAAGTTAAGTTGGTATCTCCCGCCGATAAATCTTGTTGACCAAACTGTAACAGTAACCCTTTTTGTGAACCATCTAGTTGAACACCAACTCGTTGTTCGTTTGTATCTCCTCTTAAGCGAAATATAGGTGAATATAGCTTGCCACGAATTAAAATAGTTCCTTTCACAAAGCTTATATAATTATCGCCCGATATTACCATCTCTTTGAGCAATAAATTAGCTTTTTTGAACCGACTCAAGTCAGAAGGAGGTGCTGTAAAGCCTTTATCGGGAAAATATCCAGGAAGTTGATTGTTGTTGTTTTCTCCTTGGCGAGAAACCTCATTGTCCAACTGAGGCGATTCAGTTGCTTGCGAACTAATGTTTGGACTTCCACTTGGAGTTGGAACAGGCTGCACCAATGACGGAGTGGGTGATAAAATCGGTGTTGGAATGAGTGATGAAGTCGGCAACGGAGTCGGTGTTGGAATGAGCGATGAAGGGGGTAGTGGAGTCGGTGTTGGAATAAGTGATGATGAAGTGGGTAAGGGAGTCGGCGCTGGAGTAGGGGGTGCATTAGGGTTGTTTAAAGCTAAATAACCTCCTTTTAGAAGCGCGAAAGTAACTCCAGATGCAATTAATGCGCCCAAAATAAACGCCCAAATAATTAGGTAGATGATTGTCTTGGTTTTTCCTGTTTGTCTATTTTCATTTTCCCTTCCGGTGTAATTTCTATCTTTTTGGCTCATTTTTTCCTCTTTTTATTCACATTTTGTACGGGCATTAATGCTCACTTTTAAACAATATAGAGATTGCTATCATCTCAATCCTACCCTTTTGTTATCTAATCCCCTGATACTCGTTGCAAGCAAAATTAGATTAGCAGGGCGTACTTTTTGCTTCTTATCTAACGGGAACTAGGCCAACGTTCAATAAACAATGCCCCTTCTTTTGCCTCTACGATTTGCGCTCTCTCCCAATCGAGCCATTGGAGAAATCCGTTGTTACGTTTGATGAAATCCTCAGTAACGTTCAAGGGAAAATTGAGCATTTCTAAACCTGTAATTCTGAGCATATTTTCTAAAGGATTGTCAAGGACATTGCTAGCATTTAGATTTTCTTGTCTCATTAATTCACATATTTTTTTCAGAGTTTCTAATTTGCGATTATCCACCCACGTTGATGATACAAAAGTTTTAGTAGCCTCATCTAGTGGCAAACTGAGATTTTCTCTCATTAAACCTCGAAAAACTTCACTTTTTACAAAGCTGCCAATGTTCTTTTTTTGAATTTTTTCACAAAGGGCTAACAGCCCCGAAAAGCTTGATGATTTAAAAAATAAGCTGGACAAAAATGTTGCTTGGTTATAAACCAGAGCATTTTCACCTGTTTTTGTAAGCTTCAATATGCCGCCTGGTGGAACTCTGATGTTTCTTACTTCTGTTGGCTCTGAGTTACCTAATGAATTTCTTGGATCTAGAAAGTCATATCCTTCTTTGGAAAGACGCCACAACCTTTCTATTGATTGCACCGCAAACTCTCCAACCCTATCGGGAATTCTTATACCTTTAATCCCTCGAATATCGATCAATTCACAATGTTGAGTACGGCTTTCAATTACCCCATCAGCGTAGCCTTTGTTGAACACCTTAAGACTATAAACCCTGGTTCCATTGCTTAATTCTTTATAGTTGATAGCGTCAATTATGAAGTTAGAGTTATAGTTGGTTAATGGTAGTTCCTGTCGATTTATAGTAACAGACCCTGGTTCAACATTATCGTTAACTTGGGTATGTACAGGTCTCCAAATTTCCGGATGGATAACTTGCTGATTCAATTTAGGCCAAACTCTAGCCAGTTGAGTAGCAGGAATCATAAAGGCCGCTTTCACTTCTGGTCGCTTCTTGTCTGCTGCTACAGCCATACCTGCTACACCCTGTAGTTCGTCATCCCACACGGGCGCACCACTGAAACCTGGCTCTAAGGCATAACCCGTCTGTTTCACATCCTCAAGCTGTACCCAACCTTTAGCATTTCGCGTGCGTAACACACCAGAGGCTGGAACACCATTGGGTTGACCTTCTGGAAAACCCAAAACTTGAAAAGGATGTCCCCATAAGTCGTCAGATGTAACCAATCGCACGCAGCGAAATCCATTGGGGGGAAGACTCTCTAATTCTAATCCCGCAATATCTTCTTCAAACTTATCACGATTCAGTGGTCGCCAGAAAACTACTCTGGCTTTGAACAGCCGTTGGGATGGCAGGAGTGGGAAGTCTAAAGTGATTTCTGCATCCGGCATCTCGACAGTTTCTCTAGGCGTCAATCCCAAGGCATAAGCTACCACATGGGCGCAGGTCAGGATATGCTTTTGAGAGACTAAGAAGCCAGCACCAACAACTTTGCTACTGTTTGAGTAAATCCTGACGATCGATGGTTCAAGTGCTACTGTCATCGTTTGACTTCCGTTGCCACTTTAGCGTAATTTCATAGTTGACTTCGGCATTGCCAGAAGCAATAACGGCCCCAAGTTCAGCACTCATTTTTATACCAAACTTAACCTCCACTTCATCTGCTGGCTCGTTCAAGCTACGCACCTTGGTCATGATTGCATTTGTTAGGGGCTTGATTTTTTCCAGTGCTGACTCGAAAGTCTGTTGCGCCTTTTGAACTATTTCATCGCGCAAACCAATGCAATCATCAATTGGGGCTGGATCTTCTACCTCCACAAAAATGGAGTCGCCACTTTCTAGAGGAAATTCAACTATGCGCTTCACACTTAACCTCGTTCTCTTGTTGGGAGGATGTAGTATATGGTATCCCTATTTTATTTTATAGACAAGACTTATGCAAATTACCTGCTCACAAACCACCTATAGTAGTACAGTGCGCGGGCGCACGCTACCAGTACAGTGCGTGCCTAAGTCCTATATATTTCTCACTTGCCCCCAATTGACCGATAATCAAAGGTTGTCCAATATCAAGCAATTCCCATGAATACAGAATTTCTCTCTTTTCTCTTTCTCTGCGCCCTCTGCGCCCTCTGCGGTTCGTTGAAAAAAATCTACTTTACTTCAAGCAATACGATGGCTATAGGCGATCGCACCCAACCCTACAAATCAAAACTCTCTTCACCAATACTTCCCAGTTCCCCGCTACCGAGAAACTCTTCCTCCTCTACTTCCTCACTCCCAGACTCGAAACTTTCCACCACAAAAGGCAAACCAGCCGCCATCAAACCCCGTTGAACCAGTTCCGGCGTTTCCTCAAACAAAACAAATAGCGGATGAACAGCCTCAGCTTCATCGCTGTAAATATGTCTGTAGCGCTGCGGCATCACCCATTCGTAACCTTTATCCAGCCAAACCTGAGACTGCCGCCAGCGGCCGAGCAACTCAGAAAACTCTTCGCCCGGACGATGAATGAAAATCAAAATTTCCACTCCAATTTTAACTTTCCATTCAGGATCGCACATCAAAATCGCCAAATCGCAGGGCAAACAAACTGCCTGTCCGGGCGATATGCTAGTGCCGCTGCTTCCGGCATACGAAACCCCGTCCCGCAAGCGGGCAATTGGCAAAGGAATTGTGATTAAACTCTCATGGGCGCGGCGGATACTCGGAATCATTTCCATGTAAAGCCGATATTTTTTCAGCAGGGCGATCGCGGCAGAAGATTCGCTGTACTCTGCTAGTAAAGTCTCGTAATGTGATTGTTTAACAGACATTTTCAAACCAAAGAATAAGTAATTACTAATTTGCTAATTGCTAATCGATCGCTTCTCGTTACTAGGAAGACCCCATTGGTGACAACTTAAGCTCAAGTTCCCCCCTTCGGAGAACTTGAGCTTGCCTCCAGGCCTTGCTGTGTAACGCGAACAGCGATTGAAGCATTTATGGCTATGGGCTACCCATGTCTGGAGAATGCTTACAGCCTTTTTATTTACAAGGTTTGAGCCATTTGCAGTCTCAAGATTAAGCCCGATACGATGCCTCTCTGTTATTTTATGCCGCTCGCCTGAACTTCATCAGAGCCAAAAAGCTAATCTGGTCTCTAAGGTGTGACTCTGGGAGCAAAATGGGAAAACGACGTACTATAAATCCAGATCATATTCGCCATCGGAATGTACCAGTTCGCCTCAACTGAAGTGATAGCAGCCAGGCAAAAATTGCTCTCTCCCCTAGTCTATTCAAGAATCGAGCGTGTCTTCAGAGCTGAGTGTGTCAATACCCCAAGCTCAAGAGCGCGATGCGGCAACCTTATAACTCATAAGATTGATCATAAGTCAACATAAAACCTAAATCTTTACAAAAATCGACTAATTTTAAAGACTTACTAAAGCACTGAGGGGTTGTACCGCTTGTGAAAACCTAGGCAAACCTAGGTAAACTCTGCGGTATAAGCTTTAAACGTTCTTTCTTAGCGCTTGCGCTTCCTCGGTATCGAGGTTGACCAAGAAACTCCAGTTAGAAACGGTATAATAATTACAACGACGTAATATTACACCGGAACGTTTGATTTTTTTATTCAGTTGGTTCCACTCGCTCCAAACGTGCTTTTCCGGGTTCACCTCGGAATAGGCGGTTAAGGAGCGAGGTATTCTTTCACTTAATTTCATGGCTCTGCGAGCAATGACCAGAGAGGCAGATTCGTCGCTAGCTAGACCATACATTTTTAGATATTTTACCAAACCGATAATACTTGAATAAGCCGGATTGACTACAATTAGCTCAATTCCGCGATTCGATAAAATAGAATTGAGTTGTTTGTAGAACTCGCTGTATGCCCAGCCTGACAGCATCCGGGCATACTTTTTACCCTTCTCTCCTAAAGATTCTTTTTTTGCTGAGAAATCAAGTTCTTCGCAAACTACAGGACATTCAAATTCCACAGCCTTTGCTGCTAATTGCAGGCAAGCATTAACGATCTGAGCCTGTTGCTTGCCATTCGGTAAGCCCATCTGCAATGGAATCTGCCCTTTGGCTTGGAGATTCCCTTCAGTATCAACATACGCCCACCCAATAGAACCAGGATTCATATCGATACCAATGCAACCGTACATCCTATTTCTAGAAACTTGATTCACCGGCTTGGGAGTAAATTGCAAGGCAATAACCCACTTTCCGTTTTTACGGTAGAAATGCCAGGTCTTAGCACCGCATTCTGGTAGTCTATTTATGTTGCGACTGAAATCACCCACCTCGGAAGATACGGCTTTCCCGAATCGTGACTCTAAGCATTTGGGGACTCTAAAAGTTATTGTGTTCCCATTCCACTGGGAAACTTGATTACCGAAAGACTCGTCCTTGGAACCGACAACGAAAATATCACTGTGAGGGACGAAGACTTTGATTGGCTTGAGTCTTAAGTGTTCGAGCCTATTCGTTAACCGGGTCAGTCTCCGCTTTTTATGGTGTATTTGAAAGCGTAAGCTCTGCCAATTGGTAGATTTGTATTGGAGCGAGCAAGCTATGGGGAAATTACAACCTGTCTTGGAATTCTGCCATTTTTTCTTGGCATAAAATTTACGAGCTAATGCCAACTTACGCTCGGCTTTCTTGAGCCACGCACTAATGGATTTAATCTTTCCTTCAAGAGTCTTTACGTGTAAAATTCTGTGCTCTTTAGCGCCGTCTACACGACCTTTGGCAGCACTAATTACGCCATTTGCATGGCGCTTATTGATGCCGTAGGTGTGCTGTAAGTGTGTGTTCCAATCGGATTTCTTGAAGTCTGTATTTAAAAGTAAGTGGCTGACTGTTTCAATACTTGCAGAGAAAGAAAATTGGGGCGTAAGCTTCCAAGAACATCTCGAAATCTGTAAATCCAAGTTCGTTGAGTTCATCTGCTGGCGTGGGTAAGCCTTTACAGTAAGTTAAGGTAGCCATTGATTCGACCTCTCAATGTGGTTGCATCCTAGTAGATTAATCGCTTCGCGCAGGATTTGCAAGTTTTTCAATGAGTTTCTTTTATTTCCGAAACGTCGCTGGCGAGGTCTTTTTCAAAGGTTACGCATTCTCTTTCGAGAGACATCACCAACGCTAATTAGTCTGGGCGTTGCTGAGTTAGAGTATGAATAGGAGGAATAATTTATGCAATGCCCAGAATGTAAATCAACCCATATCCGTAA
>NZ_JAUBTT010000010.1:0-122274 GCF_036705125.1 Microcoleus sp. B7-D4 | reverse complement strand
ATTTGCGATCGCGACGCACCCTACGGCTTGATAGCAACCGGAAGTATGGTGCGTCGCTATGAGATTTTATATCGTATTTGAATATTTGCGATCGCGACGCACCCTACGGCTTGATAGCAACCGGAAGTATGGTGCGTCGCTATGAGATTTTATATCGTATTTGAATATTTGCGATCGCGACGCACCCTACGGCTTGATAGCAACAACGCGAATTCGGCGATAATCTGCAATCCAATTACCATCGCGGTACAGCGTCGATCGCAAACGCTCTGCAACGGAGTTAATTACCTGCGATCGCACATTATTAGACAACCCCGATAAAAACCCACCAGCAAACATCTCAATCCAATTTACCATACCCGCGCTGCCACCTTCTAGAGGAGTCGGTCGATCGAACAAAACCGCATAACCCACATCAAAACCCTGCTTTTCCAAAAGCCCAGCATACTCGCCAATACTCGGAAAATACCAAGGATTAAGCGCTTCAGGCTCCTCGCAGCCAATTTCTGACAAAACACTCAAAAGTGCGCGGACGATCGCCCCCACGTTCCCCTTACCGCCAAACTCAGCCACAAAACGCCCTCCCGGCTTCAGCGCTTTTTCCACACAATTAATCACAGCATCCGGCTGTTTAATCCAGTGCAAAACCGCATTAGAAAACACAGCATCTAACGGCTCTCCTACTTTAAAACTCCTCGCATCTGCGGCAGCGAATTTAATGTGAGGATAGTTAACTTTTGCCGTGGAAATCATCGACAAAGAGGAATCAATACCTTGCACACAAGCACCACTTTGAGCAATCTTTTCAGTTAACTGTCCCGTACCGCAGCCCAAATCCAGAATTTGTTCACCAGCCTTCGGAGCGAGTAACTCCAAAAGTGATTCGCCGTACTGCCAAACAAAAGCATGATTTTGCTCATAAAGAGCTGAATTCCAATAATTTTCTGACATCTCTTCTCTTCTTTCCTCTTTTTTTCTCTTCTCTTCGCGTTCTTAGCGCCTTCGCGGTTCGTTATTAAATTATTTGCCAGCAAGCAGATTAATTGCATTCCCATCAATACGGCAAACTCTAATATTTTCCAAAATCCGGGCTCCCTGCTTTTCATAAAAAGCAATTCCGGGCGCATTTGCAGTATTAACAGTCCATTCCATACGGCCGCAATTTGTTGACTCAGCAATTTGTGCCAAATACTTTAACAGCGCTGTCCCGACTCCCATACCGCGCATAGGAGCTTGCACAAATAAATCATCAAGCCAAAGGCACGGCTGCGTCAATAAACTTGAATAGGACGAATAAAAAAGAGCAAATCCTACCGCTTTTTCCGCAACTTCCGCCAACAAAACCCGCACTAGCGGAGGCTGGAAAAACAACGTTTGCTGCAATTTATCTGCTGTTGCTGCCAACAAATTTTTAGAGCCATCAAACTCGCTTTTTTGAGAAATAAAATCCACGATTAATTCCAAATCTGCCACATCTGCTTCTCTAATTCTGATATCCAAATTAGCCATTGTTTAATTCTCAACTTCGCCTATTAATCACTGTATGAAATATCAGCATCAATGTCCAATATATGTTTAACTAACAATTTATACTTTTAAAATATCAATCATGGGGACTTATGGAGCTTCGGCATTTGCGTTATTTCATTGCAGTTGCAGAGGAACTGAATTTTACTCGTGCAGCCGAAAAACTGCATATTGCCCAACCTCCGCTGAGCCAACAAATCCAGCATTTAGAGGCAGAGTTGGGATTTCAACTGTTTCGCCGCACCAAGCGGACGGTGCAGTTAACGGCAGCGGGACAGGTTTTTTTCGAGGAAGCCGGGAAAATTCTGCAGCAAGTCGATCGAGCAATTCAACTCGGCCGACAAACCAGTCGGGGCGAACTCGGCCAACTGACGATCGGCTTTGTGAGTTCGGCAGCACACAACGTGGTTCCAGCCATTTTGCAGGCCTTTCGCACTCGGTGTCCCGCCGTCAAACTCGAACTGCACGAGCTGACGACCAACGAACAGTTGCAGCGACTGCGGTTCGGGCAAATTGATATCGGCTTCGTGCGCCCTCCGGTTGAGGAAGACGGGATAAATTCTGAAATCGTTTTTCGAGAACCGCTGATAGTGGCACTGCCAGAAACGCATCCGGCGGCCGATCGCGCGAACGTAGAATTACGCGAACTCTCTACCGAACCGTTCATTTTATTTCCGCGATCCCAGGCTCCGGGATTGTACGATGCGATCGTCAGTCTTTGTCAGCAAGCAGGTTTTAGCCCTCGCGCGGCTCAAGAAGCAATTCAAATGCAAACCATTGTGAGTCTGGTAGCCGCCGAAATGGGCGTGGCGATCGTCCCGGCGTCGATGCAAAATTTCCAGCGCAGCGGGGTTGTTTACAAAGCGTTACCCGAATCAACCTGCATTGTGGCGATCGCTCTAATTTGGCGCAGCGATCCAACGGCGGCGGTGCAGCGGTTTTTGGAAGTCGCCAGACAAATCAGCGGATTTGAGATTTGAGATTGTAAATTTTAGATTGACTGGCAATTTGACAAACTTATCAAAACTCAAAGATTTTCTGTGCAACAACACCCGTAGAATGATTAATTGATGCTCGGAGTTCGAGCAACTACTGCCGTAAAAGTCGGTACGATGCGACCCCAACGGCTCACAATATCCCATATAAATATTAAGTACAAGAGAGCAAGGGATGGTATTGGCAACAGAAATGGGTTCGTCCCAACCGGAATCCTCTTTCGACCTATCTACTTATCTAGTCAAGCGAAAAGAGGCGATCGAGGTAGCTCTCGACAGTGCACTGCCGGTCATCTACCCAGAGAAAATTTACGAAGCAATGCGCTACTCGCTGCTAGCGGGGGGCAAGCGCCTGCGTCCGATCCTGTGTCTGGCTAGCTGCGAACTGGCCGGCGGCACTACATCTATGGCAATTCCGACAGCTTGCGCTTTGGAAATGATCCACACCATGTCGCTGATTCACGACGATTTGCCGGCAATGGACAATGACGACTACCGGCGGGGCAAACTGACGAATCACAAAGTCTACGGCGAAGATATCGCCATTTTGGCTGGCGATGGTTTGCTGACCTATGCTTTTGAATTTATCGCTACTAAAACTGAGAACGTACCCCCCCAACAGGTGTTGCAGACGATCGCCCATTTAGCGCGGGCATCGGGTGCTGCTGGACTCGTAGGCGGTCAGGTGGTTGATTTGGAATCGGAAGGAAAGACAGATGTTTCTCTGGAAACTTTGAATTACATTCACGCTCACAAAACAGGTGCGCTGTTAGAGGCCTCCGTAGTTTGTGGGGCAATTCTGGCTGGGGCCTCGGCTGCGGATTTGCAGCGGCTGTCTCGTTTCGCTCAAAATATTGGGCTGGCTTTCCAGATAATTGACGACATTCTGGATATTACTGCTACCCAAGAAGAACTGGGCAAAACTGCTGGCAAAGATGTTCAAGCAGGAAAAGTCACTTATCCGAGTTTGTGGGGAATTGAGGAGTCTCGGCGCCAAGCTTCGCAGCTTGTTGCTGATGCTAAGGCTCAATTGGCAGTGTTTGGGAGCAAAGCTCTACCGCTGCTGGCGATCGCCGATTATATTACCAGCCGCAGTAACTAGAAATACTAAACACTATGCAGGAAATTTGCAGCGGCATTTTAAACAATCATGTACTCGTGGTTGCTTTGATCGCTTGTCTGGCGGCTCAGATCATGAAGTTGCCGATCGAGTTGGTCAAAAACCGCAAGTTTAATCTTCGGTATTTGGTAACAACGGGGGGAATGCCCAGCGCTCACTCGTCTTTTGTGGGCGCTTTGGCTGCTGGAGTGGGACAAACGATGGGATGGGAAAGTCCAGAGTTTGCGATCGCTGCGATCTTTGCAATTATTGTCATGTACGACGCAGCAGGCGTCCGCCAAGCAGCAGGCAAGCAAGCTCGCATCCTCAACCAAATTATTGACGAGTTTTTTGAGGAAGATCACAACCTTAATGAAGCTCGCCTGAAAGAGTTGCTGGGACACACTCCTTTTCAAGTGCTTGTAGGTTTGGGGCTGGGAATCACTATTGCTTGGATCGCAGGGCCTGCATATTAAGTTTTAAGTACGGAGTAAATTTGGGGCAGTGGTGTTTTTTGACGAGTTGGAGGTAAAAGTTGGCGGCGGGGATTAATTGTTCGGCAACTCATCCCTCTCTAGCTCAGAAAAGCACCCGAACTTTTTGGAAGTTTCTGGCAATGCCTATTCCCTAATTAAGCAGTTCAAAAAGTTTAAAATTTTTTTTTCACTTCCCACTCCTTGGAATTGTTTTGCTATGCTCCAAAGACTATATGTACACAACTTCAGATGCCTAGAAAATTTTGAACTGCCGATAAAGGGGATGCCATCTGCTCTCTTAATTGGAAAAAATGGTGTAGGTAAATCAACTACTTCTGTTGTCTTACAGGTATTTCAGTCCATCAGTCGAGGCATAAATAGAGTTCGCGATCTTGTCAATGCAAAAGATTTTGCTCGTGGCAGGTCGGATGTCCCAATCAGGTTTGAAATAGAAGTCTTACTTAACGAGAAAATATACAAATATATCCTTGCCTTCGACTTGCCAGAAAAATTTAAAGAGCTTCGAGTTTTTGAAGAGCAATTGCTAGTTGGAGGAGTTCCAATCTACTCTCGAAAAGAAGCCCAAGTCACTCTTCATACGAGTTCACAAAATCGTGAGGCTCTGTTTCTTGTGGATTGGCATCTTGTTGCTCTTCCAGTAATTCAGGAGCAATCAGAGACTGATCCACTTCGTATTTTCAAGACCTGGCTTGCTCGCACGATCATTTTAGCCCCGATTGCCAGCTTGATGACTGGAGACTCAAACGGTGAAACTTTGGAGCCAAAGCGAGATGGTTCAAACTTCGGGGAGTGGGTTTCTGGGTTACTCAGTCGCTATCCTGCCGCCTATACACAGGTTGATAAATATCTCCGAGAAGTTATGCCTGACATTCAGGATTTTCTGAATGAGCAGATCGGTAAAGACTCTAAAAGTATGATTGTTCGGTTTGAAGCCAATAATGCGAATCTGAGTGTTGACTTTAAAGACTTATCGGATGGTGAGAAATGCTTTTTTCTTTGTGCTGTCGTCTTAGCGGCAAACAAATCTTATGGCCCACTTTTTTGTTTCTGGGACGAGCCGGACAACTATATCTCCTTATCAGAGGTTGGAGATTTTGTCACCTCATTGCGACGCTCATTTCAGGGTAACAGTCAAATTTTAGTAACATCTCATAATCCTGAAGCGATACGAAAGTTTTCAAATGAAAATACATTTGTCCTCGGTCGAAAAAGCCACTTGGAGCCAACTTTGGTCAGATTACTCAGTGAGATACCTGTATCAGGCGATCTTATAACGACTTTGATCCTGGGCGATATAGAACTATGACAGTAAATAGGGAGAAGGAACACCTTCTTGTATTGCCCGAAGATGATGCTAATCGCCAGATTGTCATTGGATTTATTAATGACCTTAACGTTGATAACAGTGTAATTCAAGTCGTACCGATTGCTGATGGTTGGAAAAAAGCTGTGGAGCAATTGACGAATGATTATGAGCCTGGAATGCGAAAATATCTAAAAAGAAGGATTGTTTTGATCATTGATTTTGATAAAAATGAAAATCGGTTTAGTTATGTGGACCGTCATATTCCAGAGGATTTAAAAGAAAGAGTCTTCGTTCTTGGAGTGCAATCTAACCCAGAGAAGCTAAAAAGCGACATTAAAAAGAGTTTTGAAGAGATCGGAAAAGCTCTGGCACAAGATTGCTCTGATAACACGTATAAATTATGGGGGCATGAACTCCTCACACACAACAAAACTGAGTTAGAGCGTATGGCTTCATCTGTCAAACCTTTTCTGTTTAAATAGATACACCCAAAAGTCTCGCACCCTACTTAAATTTTAGGTGCGCGACTGCGAACGATCGCGCTCAAAAGTCTCGCACCTAATGACTACTGACCGAATTCTGCTTGCAGCAGGTCGTCGTTGTCATCGGCGATCGTGGCGACAATAGTAATAACCCGGGAAATTTCCCCGGTCGAGATTTCCGCCATTGTCCGAGTCGATACTACGGCAACTTGATTGTCAACAATCGCAAAATGAGATTCCAAAGTAGACAGCCAATTCATTTCTAGAAGTTTCCGCATTAATTGAGCTTCATTCTTCGCCGGCAACTGCAGAACAAAAGCCCAAACAGTCAAAGTATCATCTTCGGTGTCGCCGGTGAGTTGCACGAACACTTCAACACTGCCGTACTTAAACTTCCAAAGATGTCCGCCAGCTTCACTTTGACCGACCATCACTTTTTGGTCTACAGCCATGCTGGCGATGACAGTTTCAATTTCTTCTGCATAGGTGACGGCTGTGGCTTTTTCGACCTGCTCGGAGGCGATCGCGCTTTCACTCGATTGGCTTTCTGCGGAAGCTGTTTGTATGTTCGGCTCGCTGGTAGTCATCAGAAATATGGGTTTGAAACCCCGTCCTTTTAGGACGGCTTTACATTGAGTTAAAACATGCAGCGGGGTGGAGGGGTATGGTTGCCCCTCCGATGAGGTATGGTTGCCTCAATCTCATGAAGGAGTAAAGTTAGCACGCGCCTTTGTTTTGAGAGCTTGTTAGGCCCAAAGCACTGTCCCTGTTACCTTAGAACTGTTTAACCTTCAGCGACAGAGCAAGGAACTAGCTACGCATTCTCCCGGTGTCGTGACTCAAAAAACGTAGTCAGTTAAGACTTAGGCCCGTCAGAACGGCTTGTTAGATTTCTCCTTCAAGCCTCATGCCTTTAGGCTGAGGTTCCTGACGATTATATTTAGATGGAAAACTATTCCAATAATCAGTTTACTTGCTAAAGCTTAAAATTATGACTTTAAATAACTGGTTCCGAGGCTAGGCCTGGGAACCAGTTAATCTCGCTTGTTTGCGGAGGCAGACGCAAGTTTGACTTGCAGAGCGGTTTCAACCAGGTTCCCGATCGTATTTAAGGCTTGGGCTTAGTCGCCGTCGGCTTCTTCTCAATGGTATTCAAGCCGTTGAGGAACATGGGCACCAATTTCTCCATAAATGCCTGCGGGTCGCGGTTCCAGGCGCGCTGAGCTACATCGACTCTAGTCATTTGCAGATCCGGGGCGAGCAGGGTTCTGGGTAAGCGTTCCATCAGGTATTGCGGGCGTTCCCACATCGGCATGGTGTTGGCAATATCCACTAGGCGGGTGACGCGGCGGAGTTCTGCCCCCAACATGATATCCATTCCCGATTCAAAAGCTGCTTGTTCGATCGCCACATACTTGCGCTTTGCCTGTTCCACCTTTTGGCGGTGTTCCGGGCTTTTGGCAGCTATGGAACCCAGCCAGCGGTTGCCCCAGCGGACGTGACCAGCTTCTTCGGGAAAAATCTTTTCGATTGTTTCGCGGATTTTGATGTTTTCTGCGGTTTGGGGAGCCTGTTTGAGGGCGTGGATGTGCGCTGAGAAGTATTCGCAGCCCCGCTTCTCGGTGACGTTAATCGCGGCGAGGGAAGAAATTACGAAGTCTTCGCGGTTTGTGGTGGGGTCTTGTTTTTCGCTGTCATACAACCTTTCAAATTCGTCAATGTAGGAGACTCCTGGCGGCGTTCCCACATTTTGGCCGAGGTCTACCAGCAAGTCGGTGAGCCACATGGCGTGCCGCGCTTCGTCGGAAATGTGCCGAGACAGGTCGCGCACGAGTTCGGCTGGTTCCCCGTTTAGCTGTTCGATCACCTCGGTGAGGTCTTTGCAACTGCGCTGTTCGCTAAACCGGTAGCGGTTGAGGGTGATCAGGTGAATTTCGCGATCGCGCACCACTTGAGCTAAAATTTCGCGCGCTCCCATAGCGTTCCGCAGCTTGCGGGGATAGGCAACAGTCATGCTTTTATGTTGTTTTGTAAAGATACCTATATAAGTGTAACGCAGTTTTTCGGCTTCCTAATTCACTCGCAAGGCAGAAAGTTATTGTTTAGCACGGAGATTGAATTTTATACAGACAATTTTTTTACTAGCTCAACCAATGACAATAGTTTTGAGTTGCGAGTCATACCATTTGAGATTTTAGATTGTAGATTTTAGATTAAAAATGACTGATGACTATCAGGGTTTGGAGCTTTTCTACAGTTACGTTATTTTTTTAAGCTCCTATCACGCAAGGGTTGCGCGGAGCACACAAAGCAACCTCATACACTCAAAACTTGTCAGGTTCCGTCGAGTCTGAAGCCTCAACACTAGCAGACTCTTGTTGAAATTTTCGCGCCTCTTCTACTTCTAATCTAGCCAGAGTAGTCGCCACATCAGCTAACTGTAAAGCCAGATTCATCCGACAAATCGGGTTTTTTTCCCTCCAGAGGTCTTTTGCCAAGAAATGCACTCGCGGGGCGAAACATTTTAATTGAATTTGGCGGAGTAACTTTCACCAGAAAACGAGCGAGAAGCCCCTGGCTTTAGACATGGGGAGGAAAGCGGCTGCGACTTCAGTCGCCTTGAATCAAAATCCATAGGAATAGCCATCTTTTTTGTGAATAGGTTGGCAATATTTATGACTAATTCCTGCTACTCTTCCCTTCATTGTAGCGATGTCGAACGAACCGGATGCACGGCAAAGAACTCGTCCCACGTAGGAACCGACTTTCTTGCCTGCGGTGACTGTCGCGCCAACAATATCGCCAGGAGAGAAAACCCACATGGATCTGCTTTTTTGATCTATGTCGAATTGGGAAGCCAAACCGATCCGTGCCACACATTTGTCGAGTACCGTGTCCTGCTGCTTTTATTAGCAGCGGTTGAGAAGTCAGCACCTTTAATTCTTCGACTTTACCTACGCAAGCAGCATCTAACCAGTGAGATTTAGGTAGCTGCAAACGAGTGCGATTGAATTTTGTCAAGCCGCCACTACCAGTAGAAACTGGTAAACCAGTCATACGGAGTTGATTAAATAACGCCCAGCGAGTCGAATTAACGGCTGCTGCGTCTTTTAATGGACGTTTTGCTTGAGACAGGATCTTTTTCAAGACATCTGGCTTCTTAGAGAGGAATTGCTCAATGCCTTGAGTTCCTTTCTTGACATTGCATTTTTCACAGGCAAGACAAAGATTAGAAATGCGATTAGATCCGCCTTGGGCTTTGGGATGAATATGTTCGACTTGTAGTGGTGTATCTGTAGCTCCACAGTACGCGCACTTTCTATCCCACTTATTCAACAAATATTCGCGGATCTCGTAACCACATAAAACGCCTTGCTGATACTCCAGTCCACTAATCTCTGGATTTTCTAGTTGTTGTAAGTCAAATCGCACAAGTTCTTGAGCAATAGAACCAATGGGAGCGACTTTCATCAATCTAGTTGCCCAGGTTAGGGTTGTTTCGACACGATGTTGTAGGCTTGGAGCCAGCCACCCTTTCGGGCGAGTTCTATTTAAAAATTTCGCTTTTCGATAGCGAGTATGGCGATTTCTTCTGCTCCTACGCAGTGAACGGCGAGATTCCAAGCTAGCTTTAATTGATTGACCGGGCGTGAGCTAGTTCTGCACCAAAGATTACGTCCTCTCCTTGCACTAATGCGATTCCAGTAGTTTTGGAGCCAGGGTCTAATTTAAGAGTGATTGGTTTTTGGGGTGCTGTTACCTCTACTTTGAGAATGAGTGTGAATGGATACCTTTTAAAAACAGCAGCTTTGCCAGTGGTTAGCAATTTGCGAGCCAATCCTGGGCGGATTGGATTGAGCGGTCGTTTGTGACTATCAAGTACAAAAACGAAATTAGACATAAAGTCCTCCATTCCTGGGTAATGTTCGCTCCCTTGAATGTTTTATGAGCTTGTTATGCCAAAAGCACTGGTTTAACCCCGCCCGAGCCTGTTTAACTTTTAGCGATAGAGCGGAAAACTAGCGTCGCATTCTCCGGTATCATGACTCAAAAAACGTAGGTCTAATCCTGTCTCTGGTAAGGTTCGGGCTTTCTTCTTGCACCGCTGGCGATCGAGCCGGACTTCCCAAAAGCCCCCGCTTTTAAGCGTGGGGTTCCTTACGGTCATAGTCTTTCTTCGGTTGAAGTCTGAATGCCCAGCAGCACCCGTTCTAGCTCCAAGTAAACAAATGTCAGCATGATTACTTTATCTTCATCGGTGATTGTAACACTACAGGTTGCCGATCGAGGTTCAACGCCTTCGTGCCTTACAACTACAGTATATTTTCCCTGCTTCAGGTTATCAAAATTCACATCGGCCTCAAACAGATCAACTGTCTCCTCGGCCACCACTCGTCCTTCTTGAGTCAGTAAAGTGACAAACGCAATGCCGTCAACTGAAGTCATGGCGACGTTACTCTGATTGCGGATCATCACAAAAATATCGGACATCATTGGGTCATTGGTAATTGCTAATTGCTAATTTAGAATGAGTGCATAATCTCACAAACAAAGGAGCATAAATACAGTGAATTATTTCAAGTTTTTGCTAATTTTGACTATTAGTGCAGCGGTTCTCGGTTTGGGAAGAAGTGGGGCCCTAGCTGCTGTCTGGAATATCTCTGAGAATGAGCCTGGTTTGCAGATTCACGGCGTGCGGGTTGCTCAAAGGGACGATCGCAATTTAAGCAACTCGAAAGGTACATTAAAAGAAGGCAGTGCCATCTCTGTCGATCCAGATGATGTGGTTGGCATACCAAAAGCTGAGGCGCGGCAGCGTTTCATTCTGAATAAGATATATCGGGTTCAGGAAGGCACTACCGCTGAGGATTTGTTTATTGTTGATGAGAAAGCAAATAAATGGGCTGTAGAGGATGTCTCAGAAGCTACAGAGGGCGCTACTACTCACAGCGTTGCCCAGATAGTGTCGGGTGACGGGAGAGTCTGGGCGTTGATCCAGAAGTTCTAAACTCAAAAAGAACGCCGCTTTTAAGGGCGGCGTTCTTTTTAATTAAAAATCACAGGTTAAAAATGGTATAATTACCATTTTTAACTTTTAATTTTCAATTATTAATTTTCTAACAGTCGTAGTAGAGAGCAAACTCGTAGGGGTGAGGACGCAGCCGCATCGGGTTGACTTCATTGTCGAGTTTGTAGGAAATCCAGGTTTGGATGAAGTCTTCAGTAAATACGCCGGTTTCAGTTAAGAAACTGTGGTCTTTTTCTAAAGCTTCTAAAGCGCCTTCCAAGGAACCGGGAGTTGAAGGAATTTTGCTCAATTCTTCAGGGGAAAGGTCGTAGATGTCCACGTCCAAAGGTTCGCCCGGATCGATTTGATTCTTGATGCCGTCTATGCCGGCGCACAGCATGGCTGCAAATGCTAAATAGGGGTTGGATGTGGCATCGGGACAGCGGAATTCTAACCGCTTGGCTTTGGGGTTGGTTCCCGACAACGGAATCCGCACTGATGCCGATCGATTCCCTTGAGAGTAAGCTAAGTTTACAGGCGCTTCAAAGCCCGGAACTAAACGCTTGTAGGAATTGGTCGTGGGGTTGGTGATTGCCAAAAGTGCCGGTGCGTGCTTGAGAATGCCGCCGATGTAATGCAGTCCCATTTGACTGAAACCAGCATATTGATCGCCTGCAAATAGAGGCTGGCCGTCTTTCCAAATCGACTGGTGAACGTGCATCCCGGAACCGTTGTCGTTAAACAGCGGTTTGGGCATGAAGGTGATGGTTTTGCCGTATTTTTTGCCGACGTTTTTGATGACGTATTTGTAAGTCAGCAAGTAGTCGGCGGCTTGTACTAAAGTGGCAAAGCGGAAACCGAGTTCGCATTGACCGCCGGTGGCGACTTCGTGGTGGTGCTTTTCGATGGGTACGCCGCATTTTGCCATTGTCAGCAGCATTTCCGTTCTCATGTCTTGAGAGGTATCGGTTGGTGCTACTGGGAAATAACCTTCTTTGTAACGCGGTTTATAGCCGAGGTTGCCGCCTGCTTCTTCTTTGCCGGAATTCCAACGACCTTCGATCGAATCTACGTAATAGTAGCCGGAATTTTGGGTTTGGTCGAAGCGAACGTCGTCAAAAATAAAGAATTCTGCTTCCGGGCCAAAGAATGCTGTATCGCCGAGACCGGTGGAAAGCAAGTAGTCTATGGCTTTTTGGGCAATGGTGCGGGGACAGCGACTGTATGGTTCGCCGGTGCGAGGTTCTTTGATGCTGCAAATGAAGCTGATGGTCGGTTCTGCCATGAACGGGTCCATCCAAGCGGTGGTCGGATCGATTACCATCGTCATGTCTGATTCGTTGATGGCTTTCCAGCCCCTAATGCTGGAACCGTCGAAGGGTACGCCGTCTGTGAATGCGGTTTCGTCGATTTGGTCGTGGTACAGGGAAAGGTGCTGCCAGATCCCCGGCATATCGATGAATTTTAGGTCAACTATCTGGATCTTATTTTCTTGTATGTAGTTTAAGGCTTCTTGGGGTGTCTGGAACATGACTTACTCCTGATATTGGTTGTGTCTTGGCGATCTGCCGATTTCAGACTGTTTGGGCGATCGTAGGCCTTCAGTATCCACTATTTTGTATCTATGGCTACAAAATTTTGAAATAGTGGCCCAGTGTGGCCGGGCAGTTTGAGATTCTTGCCCTGTGGATTATTTTTCGGCTGAACATACAAGGCAAACGGCTGAATTTTACGACAGTTTGCCGCGGATAGACTACCCTTCGTGAAAATCCTATCTCAAATCTTAATCAAACGCCGATTTGTAGTAGTCTACAATAGGCGGTCTGTCTCAGATAGCAAAGTATTGATAAAGATTTTTGGGAGAGAAACTTATGCGCGATGCAGTGACGAGCCTGATTGAAAATTATGATGTTGCTGGTAGGTATTTAGACCGAGATGGTATCGATCGGTTGAAATCTTATTTTGCAACGGGCACGGCACGGGTACAGGCGGCGGCGGCGATTAACAGCAATGCTGCGGCAATTGTCAAGCAAGCTGGTATTCAGCTATTTGCTGAACAGCCGGAACTGATCCGTCCCGGGGGAAATGCCTACACGACTCGTCGCTACGCGGCTTGTCTGCGGGATATGGACTACTACTTGCGCTATGCTACTTACGCCCTGGTGGCTGGAAGTACCGACGTGCTCGACGAGCGCGTGCTGCAAGGTTTGCGAGAAACTTACAATTCTCTAAGCGTTCCCATTGGCCCGACGGTGATGGGGATTAGCATTATGAAGGAGATGGTTAAGGCTCAAGTGCAAGCTGCTGGCTTGTCTGTGGGGCCTTTTTTGGATCAGCCTTTTGATTACATGATTCGCGAATTGAGCGAACAAGATATTTAACTACCAGCCGGGAAGTCCCTCGGTATATTTAAAGGGGATTAATCTGAGCGCTGCGCGAAGTACCCCGAATAAATTACCGAGCGTGATGAAAGGCTCGTCGGGTGTAGGTATCCAAAGCGACAATTATTTCTGTATATCCCTTGATAATCTGGAAATACTCTGATACTATATTGGCAAGTGGAGGTGGAACTACCTCACTATAAAAAGCCTTTGAAAAAAAGGAAAAAGAAGCCTGCGGTCTAACTGTACTCAGTCTGTACTCAGTTGACCGTCAGGTTTGTTCACGTCAATTTGCTAGTTCTTTTAGCAGCAAATTCCGCTTGTTGCTTGCAGTTAGCAGCAGTTGGATCGATCGCTTTTTTTGACCTCACAGCCTCCAAGCGATCTTTTTTTATGGGTTATGCCATTTGAGATTAAAGATTTAAGATTAAAAATTATAGATTAAAAATTATAGATTAAAAATTTTAATAAGGGGGAATGACTAACGAATTAAGGCTTTGGAGCTTCCCTATAATTGCATGGTTGTTTGAAACTCGTGCTAAAAATCGCCAACACATCCCCAGACGAGGCATTTGTCCAGGGGATTTTTGCTTTGGCGCAGAGCGACTTGTGCGACGGTTGTTGCTTCTACTTCGCCGTTGGGGTAAAGAATGTGGATGATGTCACCGCTGACGAAGGCGAGGGGATTTTCTTGACAATTGCCAGGATTTCTGATAGGAAAGTTAATTGTTTTCATGGTCGATCGCCCTGATGGTATTTGTAGCGCTTTTAGCTGCATATAAATCATCCGCTAGTCGCAAAAATTATTGTGTGATTCTACGGATGTTTATCTGTGATAAAACTACACACTCAGAGCGATCTCAGTCACATCATGTGAGGTGGGGCGATCGCCCCGCGACAATGGAAAAACCAAAATAATCGCCAAAAATTAGCAGTGGGGCTTGTGCGTAAGTGCTAATCTGGTACTGTTCTTAACCCATTGGTGTCAACTTAACGTCAAACCCCATCACAGACTGCTGTGTGGCTATTAAATCTAGATCCCCCCTAGCGAGCGGGCGGGCACGGGGAGTAGGGGTCGCACCGCCCCTACGAAGGGGGGGACAAGAGTCTTTTCAAAGTCAACCCCTACTCCCCTTCTTTAGGGGGATTTAGGGGGATCTAGACTTAGCGTAAAAACGAGATTTCCCAAGGGTTTCAGGCGATTGTTGACATTAATGGTTCTTAACCCTATCCGTACAGATTAAAAACCTTGGCTAAACAGCGACTAGACACTTTATTGGTCAGCCTAGATTTGTGCAGTTCCAGACAGCAAGCTCAGGCCTTGATTCGGACTGGGAAAGTCTCCATCAACCAACAGGTAGTTGACAAACCGGGCACTGAGGTTGACATTGCAGCAAAAATTCAGATCAAAGAGCGATCGCGCTATGTTTCCAGAGGCGGCGACAAATTAGCCAAAGCTTTAGAAGTTTTTGCGATTCCCGTTGCAGGCAGAATTTGTCTCGACGGTGGCATTTCCACAGGCGGTTTTACCGACTGTCTCCTGCAAGCCGGCGCTGCCCTAGTGTACGGCGTAGATGTTGGCTACGGTCAAGCAGATTGGGGCTTGAGGAACGATCCGAGAGTAATTTTGAAAGAACGCACCAATTTGCGGTACATGACTGCTACTGAGCTTTACGGCAATTCACCCCCCCCAGCCCCCCCTTGTCAAGGGGGGGAGCAAAATTCACCCCCCCCAGCCCCCCCTTGTCAAGGGGGGGAGCAAGATTCACCCCCCCCAGCCCCCCCTTGTCAAGGGGGGGAGCAAGATTCTTTGCCAATAGGGGTTTATGCAGATTTGGCGGTAGTAGATGTGTCGTTTATTTCCCTGGATAAGATTTTACCCGCGCTGTGGGAATTGTTGGTACCACCGCGAGAAGCAGTGTTGCTGGTAAAACCGCAGTTTGAGGTAGGGCGGGAGAGAGTCGGGAAAAAAGGCGTAGTGCGAGACTCAGCAACTCAAGCTGATGCGATTTTTCAAGTGTGGAAGGCAGCCACAGCTTTAGGATGGCAGCAACGCGGCTTAACGTGGTCGCCTTTACTTGGCCCGGCCGGTAATATCGAGTATCTTTTATGGTTGGGGATCGATCGCGAACAGGAGCCAGAGCCGAGGGCGATCCTCTTCGAGGGCTGCGCTAACGAAGAGGATGTTGTGAAGGAACGGATCGCACAAGTTACCAAAGCGGCGGCGCGGGAACTTGTCGATCGATTGTAGATTGTAGATTGTAGATTGATTTCAAGATGTCAAGCTAATCTATTTTAAAAGTCAAATTAGGAACTCCAGATTGATCTAAAATTTCAATTTTTTTGTCAATCAGACTCCTAAACTTTCACAAGAGTGAATAATTCCATGCAATCATTCAAACAAGCCGGCTCGATTTTACTCTACGTTCTAGGTGCCATCGGATATGTAGCAATTGTAGCTAGTATTGTAGGCGTTTCAATGCTCATCAAGTGGGCAGCTCTGCTACTGGCAGACAAATTATTATATACAATTCTGATTATCGGGGATTTGTTGAGGGGTATCGAAATTATTGAACTGTTAAATATATTGGTATTTGCATTTATCGGTATGGGAGTGGGTGTGGCGACAAGGCTTCTACACCCTCAATACGGTCGCAAAATTAGTGCGGCTTTGTTGATAGTTATAGTTCCCTTAGTTTTCATGATTACGCCAGCCATCAGATATAATTCTTGGCTGGAAAAAGTAGGAGAATCCGATAAATTATCGCCTCCGGAAACTGCCACATTAACTAACTCATTTTTGAACAGAAAGGTAGGACTGCCTGGTTTTATCGGTTATTACGTATATAGTGGTCAGTTTCCGGTTATTCCGACGAAACAATCAGAGATGAAAGACCTTGACAGCTTTGAAAAAAAAGTTAATTCCAGATTTGTACAGTTCACAGGTATTGCTCCGACTATTGTTTCTTGGTCAATGCGGGTTTGTTTTTGGCTGATTAGAATATTTTACTTTTCTATAGCGGTAATTGCGACGATCGCGCATTTTAGGGAAGGTGTTAGAATTGCCAGACGGTAATACGATTTTCGATTTTGGATTTTCGATTTTCGATTAGAGAATTGGGAATTACTGATGAGTATGGTGGTTGGGAGTTTACCTACAGTTGCATACTTTTTTGACCATTGTGTAAGAAGAAAAGCATTAGGGTGAGTCAGATGCTAGCTCTTCGATTATTCACAAATAACCATCTGGTGACGCACCCTACTCAACTACTAGGGCAATTTTTAATTGCCAATTTTAAACTCTTGCTGCAGGCGATCGATAATTGTATTACGCTCGATGGTGGCGAGAATGTCTTGAATTACCGTATCTTGTCCAAGGGGGCCCCAGGTGCAGCCTTTTTCTAAATAAACTTGGGCGGCGCGACCGACAGCGTAGGTTCCGTAAGCTGCTAAACTAGCTTGAGTGACAGCAACTCCGGCAAAAGTAGAAAAGCCGATGTGCGGGGCCGCAGCGGCCGCAGTTTTGCCAAATCCCAAGAGGAAACTGCTACCCAATTCTCCCAAAAGTACGCCGCCAGCGCTGGAGAAAATAGTCTGCCAAAGTTTCCCGGCTTCGTAACCAGTCATAGGTAAGCCGTAAAGTCTCGATAAAGAGCGAATTAACGCTAAATCTGCGACACTTGCTCCCATTACATCCAAGAAAGCCACGGGATTTAAACCGACAGCCAAAGCTTTATATTTTGCAAATTGCCAGATTAAATCTTCGGCTTCTGTTTGCCGCAATTTGAGAACGTGACGGGCAATGTTTGCTTCGGCATCTCTAGCTTCAACTAAAGCATTTAGAGCGAGGAGCGATCGACCTTCTCTGTTAAGAATTGTCAAAATTTTATGTTTGAGTTCGTCTATCTGCGCGGGCGGCGACTCCCATTCGTAAGTGACTCTTCCGTCGGACCATTCCACCCGCACTTGCACCGGCGCTGGTTCGGCGGCTACCATGACTATTTCTAAAGATTTGGAAGTTTTAGGCGGTGATTTTACAGTAGATTTATCGGAGGAGTTGTTTGGGCGATCGGACAAATTTTCGCTATCTGTTTCCTCTATTACCGCAGCGGCTGCTAACTCTTCAGAATTTCCCAGCGCTTGCAAACTTTGGTAAATAGCTTTTCTGTCTAATTCTGGATACAGGTCAATTTTATTAAAAACTAAAATCACCGGTTTTTGAGCTGTTTGCAATTCGCACAGTGCTTGATATTCAGTTCGGGTAATATCGCCTGCAACGACAAACAGAATTAAGTCAGCTTGGCGAGTTACTTGTTTCGCCATTTCGCCGCGCACTTCGCCGCCAACTTCATCAAGTCCGGGAGTATCGATTAATTCTACTTGCACCCCTCCTTTCCCCCCCTTGGCAAGGGGGGGTTCCATAAGCCCCCCCTTGGCAAGGGGGGGTTGGGGGGGTTCCTCGCTGTCAAGGAAGGATAAAGGCACACTCCAGCGCACGGAACGCGGCCACTGAGTCACGCCGTTGAGAGGGCCTGTTTGCAGAATTTTATGACCTAAAAGCGCGTTTAATACGGCTGACTTGCCACGGCTGACTAAGCCGAAAGTAGCAATGCGGATTATGTTGTGGTCTAGTTTTTCTGAGGTGGAAGTTAAAATATCTAACTGATATTGCAGCGCCGCTTCTAATTCTGTATTATTCGAGTTTTTTTTGCCTTGGCGCAGGTGAGAGTAGCGCGCCAGGGATTCGCGCAAACTGGCACGGGCAAGAGATAAGCGATTTTCTTGAAGGGAATTGTCAGCCATTGGCGATCGGCTTGTTTAAGCAGGTATAATTGATCGTCGAATTATAAATCCTATTTCTTATTTTAATACAATTTAAAAAAAAAATCTAGCTTTTTAGTTACTAATTTTCCAAAAAATATTGAACGGGCATCTTGCCCATTCCACAATCACAAAAAATTTTTGTGGAACAGGCCGGAAAGCCTGTTCTTTTCCCTAACACTAGGCTCCGCCTCGGAAAATTTGATCGACGTTCAACTCCATGTTAGGAAATGTAGACGAAATAATGCGATCGCTCCCTCTGAACTGTGTAATCCTATACTCTCCGTCCACAAGCTGACAAACCGAAAGCGTGGGTTGTTTGGGGTCGCCAATATGACGTATACCGCCGAATCCAGCATAATCCGCAATCCAATATTCGAGAATTCCCATCATTTCGTAATCTGCCAACTTTTTTAGATAATCGTCGCGCCAGTTGGTACTGACAACTTCAACAAGTAGCGGGATAGATGTTCCTTGGGTGATTGTTGCTGACTTCAACCATAAGGGTTCAGATGCTAAAGCCTGACGGTTTAATAACAAAACATCAGGGATATATCCTGTATCTTTAGCTGGTGGCTTAACTAGCGCTTTCGAGGGAATGCGGTATGGAAGTTGCAGTTCGGTGTAGAGCAGCGTAAATTCTTGAACAAGGTATGCTGTGATATCTTCGTGTTCTCCTGTTGGCTGCATTTCAACCATTACCCCATCGTGAAGTTCGTAGCATCTGTTCTCAGCTTTGGATTCTATAAATTCTTCAAAGGTTAGTATTTTTGGTTGAGTTTGTATCATCGTGCAAACTGTCTTTGATTGTATAATAGAAGGAAGAAGGAAAATATTAACTGGTTCCCCTGCTCTGCCGGGGAACGGGCAAGATGCCCGTTCCACAACAAAAAACTGTCTTGTGGAACAGGCCGGAAAGCCTGTTCCTTTATTTTACTTAATTGACCGCCGACTTAAGGGTTTCGGGTCCAGATACCTGAGAGGAAAGGCGACTCGCCACTTGGTTGACGAAAGATTGCAAGAAAGAAACTTGCTGATTTTGCGTAAATACGGCTTGCAAAGTTTTAGTCAAATGGTCGATATTTAAAATGCCTATTCCAGCATTTTCCCCTTCTCGACTTTGGAAATATTCAATTAAACTCAGTCCAGCTATTCTGGTAAAATATGCTGCACTAATTCCCTGCACCGCGCCTCCTGCTACGTAGGTGACGGCATTGCTTTTCAGCAGTCCAGTAATAGTTTGGGTAGACATTTCTACCAACCCTAATTTAAACATTTGACTTGCCAAAGTTGCCGCTACTGTCTTAGCTTGGTCTAAGGAAAACTTTTGCTGGTAGATAGCGCCGAGGTCGATTACAAGTTGGGTACTGATGGCGGTTGTTGCTAGCAAGTCTAAAGCTGGAACCGGGTTAGTAAAGACGGCGGCGGCGGCGATGTACTGATATTGTTCGATAATGGGAAGTGCCCGATCGCGCCTGACTGCATTTAATAAGGTTTTCGCCTCTAACTTGATACTTGCAGCCTCGCGCACTGCACTCGCCCAGACCAACTGTTGCCGTTCTTCAGTTAAGATTTTAGTCAATCTTTCGGTCAGCCCGTCGAGTTGAGAGACTTGATTTTCGATGCGTTCTTGAACTGTGCCGTCCGCTTGGTGCTGCCGCACTTTAATAGAATTGGGAGAAGCTGCGATCGCAA
The DNA here is from genome assembly GCF_036705125.1 of Microcoleus sp. B7-D4. Lineage (NCBI taxonomy): Bacteria > Bacillati > Cyanobacteriota > Cyanophyceae > Oscillatoriales > Microcoleaceae > Microcoleus > Microcoleus sp. B7-D4. The sequence goes on along the minus strand of NZ_JAUBTT010000010.1, from coordinate 102,463 downwards.
TTATCTCTTCTGTCCCCAATATTCCTTGCATTTTCTGCTGCAAAGAGTGCAAAACCTGCGACTGCTGTTCTGGCAAATATTGGTCTTGTTTGTTCCAGACTAGCAGCACGCGCTGACCTGCAGACGCTAGCTGAGATAATGTTTGAAATTCCGAATCTGTGATGTCGCCCGCTGTCACAAACAGCACTAAATCACCGTTGATTTTGGCATCGGCATTTGTATTAGCAAACAGCGCTGCTGTTTCTTGTAAACTAAGCTTTTGCGAGTGTTGAGAGACCCAATTAGAATTTAAAACTTGAATTAAGGCAGTTTTGCCGACAGCTTTGCCGCCAGTTACGGTAATCCGTAAATCTTGTCTATCTAATTCGCTTCTGAGCCGATCGAGCTGTGCTGTTAGATTAGCAGGATCAGCAGAGTTTGGAGCTTCTGAAGCGAGCAATTTAATTGCTGTTTCTGAAGTCGCGATCGCTTTTTCGGCTGCTTCCCGGTTGGCCAGGGGTTGCGGGAGTGCGAGTTCGAGTTTGGGGGATTGTTGCTTCCACCACCAATACCCCGCACCGGCAGCCGCCAAGCCGATGAGTGCCGTTTCGCCCATTTCTGAACCCGAATGCTGTAGAGTTTCCAGCAGCCACAGCGCTGCTGAAAGTCCTATTCCGCCTATCAAAATCGGTCGCCGCAAGTTAAGTGTCATTTTTTCCTTCCTGTGGGTATTGTCACCAAGCTTAACCTTCGCCGGCTTGGCCTCCCTCCCTATATTCCATCGTACCTCTGCGGCATCCAAACTGGCAGGCGGGCGATCCGACTTTTTGCGATCGGGATTTGCGGCCCCGGCGACAATCAACTTTTTGCACTTCTACAAAGGGGGAATGAAGGGCTGAAGCCGTCACTACAAACCAATAGATTTTTACAGGATTTTGCAAATATAATAGTTGATTTTGGCTTTATGTTGGTAATGCTTGAGATTGTGATTCAAAAATATCAATTATTTGTTTGGGAATTGCTCGCGGGCGCATGGTGGTCACTTCAACCCAAACCCAAAGCGCCTCTGCTTTTAACAATATTTCGTCACTTCCAGCCAAGCGAATTTCGTAGCGGCGGACAGCGCGCGGGCCGCGCATTTGTTCGATCCAAGTGGATATCTCCAATCGATCGCCCGAGGCTGCCGATCGCAAATAGTCAATCTCTATCCGCCGCATGACAAAGACGCCGCCCAATTCCCGGTAGCGATCGAGTGTAAATCCCAAGTGTTCTAAATGTTCGATCGCAGCGTGTTCTAAATAATGCTGGTAGACAGCATTATTTACGTGACCGAGGGCGTCCATTTCGTAATGGCGCACTCTAATTTGTGCAGTAAATGGTGCCAATTTCTCACCTTTCCACTTGTTGCGGTATTTTGTAGTTCCGAGTGCGATCGCGCTCTGGGTCGATACTCGATCGGAACTGATTGCAAGTTACACTAATCATAGTTGAAACGCCACTACTTCCAGGTTAATATTAGTCGTGGAAGCACGATCGGTGAGCACCTTGGTTTTTTAACCACAATACACTGGCTTAAAACCCTCAGTCTCGGTTAACCCAGTTTCGTGGTTCTGAGTGCGTCCCCGACTAAACCTTTGAGAAATCGGACGGGTAATTGTTTAGTCTCCCAGACAAATCCCTAAACCGCGGGCAGTTTTAACCAGAGTACCATCGAAGTCTACAGGTCTGTATTTGGCGATCGCATCTTCCAGAGGAACGCTCACAACTTCCCGCTTTTGCCAAGATACCATGCAGTCGTATTTCTCTTCGGCAATTAAATCAACTGCTGCGATGCCAAAAGCAGAAGCAATTAATCTTTCTAGCGATGAAGGAGTTCCTCCGCGTTGAATGTGTCCCAAAACGGTGACGCGAGTTTCTGCACCGCTGCAGTCAGAAATTGTATCAGCTAAATACTGACCAATTCCGCCTAATCGACTTTGACCTAAACGATTTGTGTGCATTACTAATTCGCCTTCTTCAGTGCGAACTGCCTCCGCTACTATAATTAAACAGTAGTTTTTTCCCCGGTCTTGGCGTTCTTGGATTTGGGCACAGATTTTGGAAATTGTGTAAGGGATTTCGGGAATCAGAATTATATCAGCTCCCCCTGAAATTCCGGCACTAATTGCAATATGTCCGGCGTCGCGTCCCATGACTTCAACAATCATAACGCGGCTGTGACTGGCCGCAGTAAAATGCAAGCGGTCGAGTGCTTCAGTGGCAATATTGACAGCAGTATCAAAACCGATGGAACGCTCGGTAATTCCGACATCATTATCAATAGTTTTAGGAATAGCAACTAAATTCAAATTACCTTGTTGAGCAATCTTCCTGAGAATGGCGAGACTGCCATCGCCACCAATGCCAATTAAGGCATCCAGACCTAGTTGATGATAGCCTTCGATAATGTCCTCAGCCCGATCGCGTAGAGTCCCATCCGGCATCGGGAAAGCAAAAGGGTCGCCCTTATTTGTCGTGCCTAGCATCGTACCACCAATGGTGAGCCACGAGTCTACTTTCTCAATATCCAATGGAATTGCTTCAGGGGGACGACTCATCAATCCGTTGGTGGCTTGACGAATCCCCATCACTTTCCAATTGTAAGTTCCCGTTGCGCGGTAGACAACGGCTCTAATAACTGCGTTTAAGCCTGCACAGTCACCCCCGCTGGTGAGGATACCGATACATTTTTGTTCTCCCATAATTGCCCGACTTTTGTTACTCTGAATATGAGTTGATATTTTTAGATCCCGATCGTCCAATCCTGATTTTAGACGTAAATAGGTAGGCAAAAATAAACTTTACTCTGTAACAGAATGTAAAGCTATCATAACTTTTGTGATTGCTTTCATAAGATATCGCTCCTTTGGGGAGCGTTTCACTCGTTTTTGACTACTTATGTATTTTCAAGCTTCATCGACCTAATTGAGTGCCTCATCTCTGAAGCATTCCACAAGTTCGATCGCCAACTTGCGTAGCATCGCCAATCACCGTCTCCAACAAAACATCAATTTTACTTGGGATTGAGGCGTTTAGAAACTTGGTTAATTATACCGCTGAGAATAGCACCGCCCATAAGAATTCCGAGGGCGGGATTAAATACGGGCTGCCAGAGACTGTACCACAAATCAAAACCGAGATTCACGCCAGTCGATCGACCTGCTACTGCGATCACAAACCACCCAAAAATGGCAAAGACGAAAAACACATCAGCTACTAAAAACAAGTTGAGCAAGTTAAGAAATTTATCTTTCATTGTCGAGGGTTCCTTTTGAGTGTATATGTGTCAAGTTTTGGCAAGCGGTTGGTAATGGAGCGGATTGATAGCTGCAACTGGCGATCGAATAAAGATAAAATATCATTCAATTGTTTTCGCGCACAGGCTGTCAAAATATGGTTCGCTATACACTTCCTCAAAGCCCCGAAATTATTTTAACTGTCAAAGGGAAAGATTCAGCCAAAGCCCGCGAAGAAGCGATGGATCGGCTGATGGAGCTCATGGATGAGGGCAAGCTGCCTACGGAACTCGTGGAGGGATTTGGGCCCAAGCAGTTTGTTGAAGTTAAGGATATCGAAGATGCTGCGTCTGAAGGCGAGGACGCGATTACTGAAGCCGTGCAGATTTTGAGCAATTTGGCAAGTCTCAAATTGAAAGTGATGGAATCCCGCGAAGAAGCACTCAAAATCCGGGCGGCGATCGACATTTTGTTTACAGATGAGGCTGTGACTGCCGAGGAAATTAGTCGTTTGAAAGATGGTTTCAAGGTTCTCAAAAACTTTGCTCAAGCTAACGTCCGCTATCGAGAAGCTAGAAGTAAAGCCGAAGAAGCGCGGGCAATTCTCGACGAAGCTTTGCAATCTGTCGAACCGGAAAACAAGGCGCAGAAATCCGCGAAATAGTAGCAGGTTGCATTGACACTCACATCTTGCACCATTCTCGCTTAACAGGCAAGATCCCTGTTTCACCAGAAAATTCACTCTTTGTGGAACAGGCCGGAAAGCCTGTTCCTAAAAAAACTGATTGAGAATGGTGCAATATCTCAGTTGAAACCTATTTCTGTCATTGCGATCCGAAGGGAAGCAATCGCAAACCTCGGCGATTGCTTCGTTTTTTTTATTCGGACATATAATAACTCTGCTGGCAGACATAATATTAATTATATCCACATTTAAATCTGGGAAAAATTGTGAGCCAACAAACAGAACCTCTTAGAAACTCGATGTCAGGCAGCTTGTTGCTGGCTAAACAGTTAGGTTTTCAACCAAGAACTGTGATTGATGTCGGTGCCGCCTTGGGAACTTTTAACCTTTACGAAACTTTCCCCAATTCGCGACATTTGCTAATTGAACCCATCGCCGAAAATGAACCTTACCTCGCCAAAATTTGCCGCAAGCTCAAAAGTGCAGAATACATTATTGCTGCAGCGACCAAAGAATCGGGAGTTTTCACCCTCAACGTCAGTCCCGGTATGGTGCATTCTTCACTTGCTGAAAATCGCGTTACTGACAGCAGCAATCCTTATTTGAGGAACATACCAGCAATTACCCTGGATGGAATATGCAGGGAAAGAAACTTGCCAGGCCCGTATTTAATTAAAGTTGATGTAGACGGACAGGAATTAGATGTTTTAGCAGGAGCAACTGAGATTTTGCAGCAGACTGAATATGTAATTGTAGAAGTTACTTTATTCGGTCAGATGTATGATGTAATGAGTTTTATGAAGTCCCAAGGCTTCGCAGCTTACGATATTGTTGATTTGGCATATCGCCCGATTGATTCAGCTTTGTGGCAAGTTGACATGGCTTTTGTTAAGGAATCCGGCCACTTCCGAAGAGAGAGGGGTTACGCGACAGGAGAGCAGGATATCGAAGCACTTAACTCGCATCTCAAAGCTTATCGGGAAAGTTTCATCCAACACATTGAGACTCATTACAGCGACCCAATAGAGCCGGAACCACAGGTCACTCAACCTGTTTTGGGCGAAGATTATGTCATCATTTAACTCAACTTGCTTCCATGATACCAAATCCGGGTCGCACTTCGCACGCTTATTTAATTAACCCTCAACATCTAAAAAACTGGTTTTCTAAATGCTGCTATTGTCCTCTATAAGCTTGCAATCTGTTGTAAATTGGCTTTCATGGGATATCAGAAAGTGGGAATGCCCTAATCCGGCAGGGTTGTTTCATTCTCTTGTAGGGGCAAACCCCCCGTGGTTGCCCCGATGCCTGAAATACCCATGAAATCATCTGTGGGTGAGGGCGGGCACGGGGGCACCGCCCCTACAAAAGCCTGATTTTCCGTAGGGGCAATCCTCCCGTGGTTGCCCCGAAACTACAAAAGCCTGGTTTTCCGTAGGGGCAATCCCCCCGTGGTTGCCCCGAAACTACAAAAGCCTGATTTTCCGTAGGGGCAATCCCCCCGTGGTTGCCCCGAAACTACAAAAGCCTGATTTTCCGTAGGGGCAATCCTCCCGTGGTTGCCCCGAAACTACAAAAGCCTGATTTTCCGTAGGGGCAATCCGACCCCTACTCCCCGTGGTTGCCCCGAAACAGCCCTACGCTGTGACGGGAGAGTGTCAACTACCACAATTAATCCCAAGGCGCTTTTGTGGTGGATTGTTGAGTTGCTAGCAGCCTAAGCTGTCAACCATTAACCAGTGGAGGCGGTCAATTCTATTTCTTTAGCCCAAGGTATTGCTGCCAAAATATAGTAGATGTCATTTCCTTTGAAGCACTTTTCCATTTTTCACTTACGGATGACCATTCATTAATACCTTCAGCAGCAACTTTAAACCACCTAGTCAAAAGGTTAGTACCAGCTACTTTATCTACCTCATTTTGGTTGTTATAGCTTTTACTAAGCTTTACAATGCTCATGTGAAAGCTTTCTGGGTCAGTGTTTTTGATAAAATCTGGGCCTTTTAGATAGTCTTCAAAAGCTTTTACAACCATCTCTACATGATTGTAATCAAAGTTTGCTAAAGCCTGAAGGATTACTTTTGTCAAATGCTCAACTGCAGCCATATATTCTGGAGAGTAATGGATGGAATAAGCTATTAAATCATTGCGGATATAATAATAATTTTCCCAATTTACATTTTTGGCCGCCGCTGGTTGGTGCCACACCGCCATTGATGGAAAAGCTACAATGTTATTGCCCAACTCTTTTATTCTTAAACCAAACTCTACATCATCTATTTTGATAAATAAAGGCAGCGGTAATTGAGTTTGTTCAACAAGTTCCTTAGAAAAAGAGAAAAACCAAAATCCGCCATAGTCTACATCTTCTTCCTTGAGCAACCTGTTGAGAGAATTAGAATCTCGTAAATCGATATTATAATTTAAAGCAATTAATGCCCCAGGCCCAAATCCTCTAGTTTTAGAATAGGCGTTGTACGATGCTCCTGCTTCATACAAGATATGCTTTTTCTGTAAATTTAGCAGTCCACCCGCTACAGCAAAATCAGAATTGGCGTATTCATACAAAGGAAATAATTTATAAATACATTCACTTTCTAACTCTATATCATCATCCATAAGCAAAAAGTGAGAATATTTTTTTTCCTCTAAAGCTTCCACCAACCCTCTGGTAAAGCCCCCGCTTCCACCAGCATTTATATTAGGAACTAGCCTCAGTTTTGACTTTCCAAAATCAGCTTCATCTAAAGTTCTACCATTATCAACAACGAATACTTTAAAGTCCTTGGTTTCTAGTAATTCATCTTGAAAAATTGCCTTTAATGTATTTTGTATGAAGTCCTCTTTTTTAAAAGTGCAAATTACAATCCCCAAGGATGCTTCTCTAGTTTTACTTTGATCGGTTGCTATCCATGCCCCTTTAAATTCACCCTGTTCACTAGAACAAGTTATTTCAAAATATATTCTGCCCGCTTTTTTGCCTTGAAGGAGATTTATTGGTGAGAGTTTTACAGGATCTGAGAATTGACATTTATCAAAGCTTTCTTCAGAAATTATTTCTTTGTTTTTTTGTCCATCAAATTCTCGGTAAACAGAAACCTTAAAATCGCCTTCAAGTTTCAGCACATAGTAGATAGAGCTAAGAGTTGTATATTGAGTATAAAATCTCTCATAAAACGAATTAAAGTAAGAATTTGAGGAGACAACACCCCCCTGAGATAAAACAACTTTTTTGTCATTTTCCTGGTAGTTTATAGATGCAGATTCATTACACCGTATATATACATCGGCGCTTTCGGCGGATTTTGGGAGCTTAATTCCAGCTAATATGTTCATGTAATATGTACCTCTTCTTGTAGTAAACTTAGTAATTTAATTTGACTGCTCTTAAGCAGTCTTAGCTTAAGAATAATTTGTAGCTAGCTTCTAGCACGTCCTCCTTTAGGCATAACTGCTATCACATTTTTTTAAGTCGTGGATAAAGGGATTGATATCGAAACCAAGCCTCTTCTAGGATTGGATCAACTGATTGGGGAGTGGCAGCAAGCATTGGTGTGGCTGCCAGTTTGATGGTGTCATTAGCATCTGCGTATACGCCAATTCCGATACCCGCCAGTAGAGCAGCACCACGCGCGGAAGCAGCAGCAACTGTAGTTGCATAGAGGGGTATTCTCAATACATCGGTCAGTAATTGTTTCCAAGGCATTTCTGCCGTTCCACCGCCTGCTAAACGCAGTTCTGTCGCTTTAAAACCTGTTGCCTCAAGTGCCTCAAAACCTTGTCGCAAGGCAAAAGCAACTCCCTCTAAAGCCGCCCGCATCAAGTGCGCCTGTGTGTGATGAAGTCCCAGCCCCACCCATGCCCCACGTATATATGGATCAAGGTGTGGAGTTCGCTCACCCGTGAGGTAGGGCAAAAATGTCAACCCTTCACATCCTGGGGGAACAGAAAACGCTTTAGTATAGACTTCCTGCCAGCTCAAGCCGAGGATACCTCGCACCCACTCAAGCGCTAACCCGGCATTTTGCATTGCTGCAAGGGTGTACCACTGGTTAGGTAGGGCGGTTCGATAGAGATGTGTACGACCATGACGATCGATAATTGGTTGCGATCGAGGTGTAATGATTTGAGCGCCTGTGCCAATGGTTAGTTGAACCAATCCAGGCTCTAGTAGTCCGTTACCAAGCGCCGCCGCTGCCGTATCCGCAGCACCAGCAATAACGGGTAAGCCAACTCTTAAGCCAAGATGCTCTGAAGCAATAGTTGTTAGGTAGCCTGCGATCGCACTAGAGGGGATAATTTTTGGTAACCAATCACCACGTAGATTCAGCGCTGAGACTGCATCCTCTGCCCAGTTATCCGACACAACATCGTAAAGCAAAGTACCGCTAGCATCAGATGGTTCCGTTGCAACTTCTCCAGTCATCCGTAACCGCAGCCAATCTTTTGGCTGGAGTGCCCAACGCGCTTCGGTGTAAACATTAGCCTCGTGTTCTCGTAGCCACAACAAAGTGGGGCCCGCCATTCCAGCCGTAATCGGGTTGCCCAAGCGCTCTAGAATAGCCGCATCGATCGAATGATAAGTGTTCAGCGTGGCACTAGAGCGAGTATCTGCCCAGAGGATAGCAGGGCGCAGGGGCTCACCAGACTCCGAAGCTAGGACAACACCGTGCATTTGCCCTGAAAGTCCGATCGCCTGTACCCGATCAGCGTGATTTCCCACTGCCTTCCTAACAGCCGAGGCAACCGCTAACCACCAATCTTCTGGTTCCGACTCAGCCCATCCAGGTTGGGGTGCATGAACAGGATAGGAGTTTGATGCTTCACCTATAGTGGTTCCGTCTGTCGCTAGGAGCAATGCCTTAGCAGAGCCTGTTCCTAAATCTATTCCAAGCAGCATTGGGCTAATCCTCAATTATTCAGTGTCTTAGGATCGTGGATTAAATAACTTCGTAGGTTGGGTTTCGTTCCTCAACCCAACCTACAAAAAATGCAACTTATTTAATTCTCATTCCTTAGCAAACGGGCGATCGCTTTTACCAATTCATCAGGTTCAACAGGCTTGGAGATATGCATCTGAAATCCGGCAGCTAAGGCTTGCTGCTGATTGATTTCTCCAGCATAGGCAGTAAGTGCGATCGCAGGAATCGTGCCTCCCTGTTCAGGAGACCACTTTCTAATGTGCCGAATCAGGGCATAACCATCCATCTCTGGCATCCCAATGTCACATAACAGCAGATCGGGGACAGATTGATTCAGGAGAGTCAACGCCTGTGCAGCCGAAGCGGCTGTGGCAACTTGTGCGCCAGATTGCATCAGGGTGAAGGCTGCCAACTCTCGCATATCTGCATCGTCGTCCACAACCAAGACATGAACACCTGCTAAGTCTGCCGCACTTTCTGGGTGCCTGTCATCAGAAGAGGATTCCGGTTCTACGAGGTTTAACGGTAGCCGGATGGTAAATGTAGCCCCTAAGTTCTGTCCTAAGCTGTCTGCTTGAACGGTTCCTCCATGCAGTTCGGTAAAATGACGGACGATCGCCAGCCCCAATCCCAATCCGCCAAATTGTCGAGTCGTTGTGCCATCTTCTTGACGGAAGTAGTCAAACACATGGGGTAAGAAGTCTCGACTGATGCCTTTTCCCGTATCTTTGACTTGAATCTGAGCATACGTGCCAACTTGCTCTAGTTGCACCTCGATTCGTCCTCCGGCTGGGGTGAACTTCACGGCATTGGAAAGGAGGTTCCAGACTACCTGTTGGAGGCGATTCGTATCACCTGAAACCGTTCCTGAAATAGGATTAAACGTGGTCTGGATTTGAATGTGTTTGGCTTCGGCTGCTAGTCGTACCGTTTCCAGGCCGGCTTCAATCGTTGCTGCTAGATTCACACTCGCGACGTTTAACGTCATTTTTCCTTGCAGAATGCGCGAGACATCCAACAAGTCCTCAATTAATTGCGCTTGCAGCTTGGCGTTGCGTTCGATCGTTTCTAGGGCTTGCTGGGTTTTTGTGGCATCGAGTCGCCCAGTTCGTAGCAATTTTGCCCAGCCCAGAATCGGATTCAGGGGCGATCGCAACTCGTGGGACAATACGGCTAAAAATTCGTCTTTAATCCGGTTAGCGGCTTCTGCTTTTGCGCGATCGCGTTGAGCTAACCGATATAACTGAGCATTGTCGATCGCCAAGGAAGCACGACGCGCCAATTCCTCTGCCAGTTGCAAATCTGCTGAGGTATACCGTCGTCCAGATTCGGCTGAGATAAAGGAAATGACCCCTAGAATTCGTGCCTGAGTTCGTAGCGGCACCGTCATTACGGATCTGAATCCAACCTGCAGCAGAATCTCTAAATGCTCTGAATCACGCGCTGCCTGTACCAATAGTTCATCGGGAATCTCCGGCACCAAATCAGATTCCCCAGTTCGCAAGGTGTATGCAGCACCGCGAGGGTCATCCGGGTTCAGCGGATACTTTTCTCTAATCTGATATGCCCATTCGAGTTTGGCAGGGTTGATGTGAGCAACCGCAATCTGCTCGATCGCACCATCCTCGTCTATGATGTGAATCGTACACCAGTCCGCTAATTCCGGCACTGTAAGCTGCGCGACTTGCTCTAGAGTAGTTTGATAATCGAGTGAGGATGCCAGCACCGCACTTGCCTCAGAGAGAAAGCGTTGGGCAAGCTCTAACTGCACCCGTTCCGTCACATCTACCACATACACGAGAATGCCTTCAACCTGACCATTTGAGTTAACAGTTGGAAGATAGTAAACGTTGTAGTAACCGGGACGGCGATCTCCGCGTCCCGGAACATTCACTGCAAAGTTGGGTGAAATGAAAGGATTCCCTGTGGCGTAAATCTGATGGAAGACTTCAACTAATTTTGGATCGGACTGACCAAAAATATCTGGAATTGAATAGCCTAAGTGTTGCTCGCGGGTTAATCCATTAATTTCTGCTAAGGCTTCGTTGATGGCAATAAATCGCTGCTCGGAATCTAACAGAGCAAGTCCAATGGGTGATGTTTCAAAGATGGTTTCCAGTTGGCGCTGTGCGGCTTCGGCTTCGGATCGTGCTTGGCGCTCGCGTTCTAACAGTTGTTCTCGTTCTTGTTCTGCATACTTGCGCTGCGTCACATCCAGCACCAGCGATAACACCGAAATCATCCGTCCCGATTCGTCCCTGAGACTGGAGTTATACCAGTCGCAATGCACAATGTTGCGAGCTTTCGTGTAATTGCGGTTGTATGAAAAAATATGGGGTTCTTCACCATAGACCAGCCGTTGGCAGACTTCAGTCACCGATTCGAGGTCTTCCTCAAAGACAAAAGGTATCTCTGTTAAAGATTTGCCCAGAATTTCTTCGGCCCTCCAGCCCAAAATCCGCTCTGCACCAGCAGACCAGCGAATGATTTGAAAGTCTCGATTCCATTCAACGACTGCCATTGGAGAGTTTTCAACATGGAAGTTAAGCTTTTGTAGGGCTTGACGCAACGCCTCTTCTGCTTGCTTGCGTTCTGTGATATCAATGACAACTCCGATCGAGTGCTTGGGATTTCCCTGAGAATCATAAGTAAACTGTCCTCTCGCTTCCACCCAGTGAATGGAGCCATCAGGCCAACGCAGGCGATGTTCATGGTGATACTCCTTCTTGTCTGCTATGGCTTGCTGAAGTTTTGCATTGGTTTGTGCTAGGTCATCAGGATGAACCCGACTTGCCCAAACCTCATAGCAGGGTTCGGACTCATTGGGTTGCAGACCGAGTACCATAAAATGTCCTTCTGACCAAAGCAAGGCATCGGTCTGCATATCCCAGTCCCACGTTCCCATGCGTCCGACCTTCAGCGCGAGTTGCAGATGAGCTTCACTTTCTCGCAATTCCTCTTCTGCCCGCTCCCGCTCCACGGCTAGCCAGGTTTTTTCAGCAATTCGCTCCATCAGCACCACATCTTCCTCCGTCCAGCGGCGAACAGAGACATGGTGCAACACCAACAATGCGACAAATTTCCCCTCTTTCACCAAGGGAACACATAGCAGAGACTTGGTTTGGATTGCATCGAAGGCAGCCGCCCCAACTCCGGCAGTCCGAGAATCGCGATCGACATCATCCACGACAATTGTTCTGCCCTGCTTTAATTCAGCAATGAGTTCAGGGCCAAACGAATCTAGGTGATGTCTACCCACCACGCTGATTACACCATTGCAATAATCGCGATCGACAATGACATATTCCTGCGTTGGATCAATTTCACCGTAGGTACAGCGAGTGACACTAAAGTGTTGCCCTGTAGCACAAACCACCTGCCACATAATTTCTTTTGGGTCTTGAATGGCACGAATCCCCTCATTCAATTCGATTAGGAATTGTTGAATTTCTTCTTTCTGCTGGAGGTTCTTGAGCAGTTGTTCAATTTGTTGCCTTGCCCGCACCTGGGCTGTCACTTCAACGTTATAAATCAACACGCCTTGAATGGTTCCCTCTGCATCCCGCCAAGGCGGACAGATGCAGTTGAAAAATCCCTCTTCCAACACACCATCACCGTTTTTATCCCAGTAAGCAGGCGATTCATTCCGAATAAATGTTTCTCCCGTCCGGTAAACGCGATCGAGCGCTTCAAAGTAAATTTGTCCCTCTAGTTCCGGGAAAACATCCCGCATTGATTTCCCGATCATGTCTGGATTGCGCCCAGTCCCTTGCAGATAGGTTGGATTGGCAAATTCATACACAATATCGGCACCTTTAACAATGGCAATCATGGCAGGCAATTGCATCAGGATGTCATGCAACCGCTGGCGTTCGGTTTCGGCTTCGAGTCTGGCAGATTGTTCTCGTTTTAAAAGGCGATCGCGCTCTGCTTCGATCTGTTTGCGTTCGGTGATGTCAACCGAAACGCCAACCATGCGAACTCCCTGTCCGGTTTCATCCAGATAAACTCGCCCCTGACTGTTGATCCAGCGCACAACTCCGTCGGGAGTAATTACCCGGTACTCCTGCACGTAGGACTGTTCGACCGCATTTGCCCCTTGAGCCGCTTGGATCACCCGTTGTCGATCGTCTGGATGAATGAGTGCAAAAAAGTCTTCTCCTGTGCCTTCGTGAAGACCCCAAACGTCTAGAGCATTTGCAGAACACGCTATTTGATTGGTCTGCAAATCCATATCCCAGACCAGCATCTGAGCCGCCGTCAGTGCCAATTGCAGGCGTTCTTGGCTCTCTCGTAATGACTGTTCAACTTGTTTGTAATCCGTCAAGTCTTGGAAGATAACAACGGCTGCAACAATCTGCCCCTGCTTATCTAAAATCGGTGCTGAGTTGGCGTTAATGAAAATGCGGCTACCATCATTTCGATCAATTTCCATCTCCTCGTTGGTAACGACATCACCTGTTTTTAGCGATCGCGCTAATGGATACTCATGAGGGGCATAGAACTGACCATCTAAGCGAAGGGCTTCAAATGGAATAATGGGTGCATATTCCTCAAGCTCAAGCGATGGTTCGTAGCCATACCCAACAATCTGCTTGGCTTGTTCGTTGGCCAGAACCAACTTACCGGATGCCGCATCAGCAATCATTACACCCGCAGGCATTTGTCGTAAAACGGCTTCAAATCGGGCGCGTTCAATTTCAAGCTCGTGCAATAACCGTTCTCGTTCTGCCTCTGCTTGCTTGCGTTCTGTAATATCGCGAAAATAAACTGCTACTCCTGCACTCCAGGGATAGGCCTTCGCCTCTATCCAACGCTGGACTGATTCCCCAAATTCTTCCCAGGAAACAGGAACCTGTTCCGTCATTGCCCGATGGAGTTCTCGATAGGGAATTGCACCAACCAGCTCAGGAAAAACCTCATTCCAAACGTGCTTTCCTAGTATATCTTCTGGTGTTTTGTGCAGGATTTGAGCCGCCGCCCCATTCACGTAGGTGTAGCGCCAGTCGCGATCGAAGGCGACAAACGCATCGGTAATGCTTTCCAGAATTGTTGCTACCTTGCCCTCAGTTTCTTGGGCAGCAATCAACTGTTCGCCTTCAAGAGTGCGGGCAAAGCGTTCAATGACTTCAGAGCGAGAAATTCCTCGCCTGTGAGCCTCTTTATCGAGCGATCGCCATGCTGTATTAGTCAGAGATATGCTCACTCGTTGTTTCATCTCCGAGTTCCAATTGCTAACAAACTTGCCTGTGGCGTCGCGCTTCATGAAGATTCATCCGTAGGCATACACGGTCTTCTCCAGTCAACTACCCAGCATCAAGCGGAGTACCGCCGGAGATGTGGGCTTGTATCTGAGCTCCACCGCAATTCTGAGAACCTTTGCAGAATCTCAGCTTTAGTTTCACGGCCCGACACATTAGGGGATGCTGACAAGATCCCCGTACTCGTCCAGTCCTGCCGGACGAGTAACGTTCTCATGGCAATATTTCTCGCACCCACCAAATCAGCATGAAGCTCATGTCCGCAACATTCACAGCGAAATAATAGTCCTTTTCTCGGTCTATTCTCTACTGATGTGTGTCCGCATTTTGGACAACTTTGCGAAGTATAATGAGCTGGGACTTTAGTAGCCAAAGAGCCGTTCAGATTAGCTTTGTAGTCAATATAGCCGTGCAGTTCGGCAAACGACCATTTAGCTTTATTTCGATTAGCTTTTCGCTGCTTCTTGCTAGCCTTTTTGCCAGACTTTGACTTCGTTCTATCCCTAACTCCGGTTAGATTTTCTAGCCCAATTATGCTGTGAGGCTTTGCAATATCCTTGCTGATTTGGTGGTTCACATCAGCGATAAACCGTCTTTCTCTTCCCGACAAAGCAATTAGTCTGCGCTTTGCCGAACGAGTGCCTTTACGCTGAAGAGTTTGTCTAGCCTTGTGATAGCGGTTGGCTTTATGTCTAGCTTCTGAGCCTGAGTAGAAATTAGACTTGTTTTGTAAGTCTGTTTCTACGGCTAAGTAGCGCATTCCCACATCAACACCAGAAACTCTGGTTATTTTCAGCGGGTCAAGTTCAGGGGTTTCTACCTCAACAGCTACCATCAAATAGTAAACTTTAGAGGAACGCTGATAGACAATCTTAGCTGCCAGGGCCTTGGAACCATTGGCAATTAAATCCAAATGCTTGTTGTAGCCGTCATAGGAAACTACTATTCTACCAGCCAGGGTGATAAGACTCACCATCTGCTCGGATTTAAACGAGTAGTCGCGCTGATAATTTAAGGTACAGGTTCGAGAGATGTATTTAGGGGGTTGATCTAGCCCTTTGTATCGTTTCTTTGTGTACCCTTTGGAAATAGCGTCGTTAGATTGTTTTACCTTAGTCCAGAGAGTTTTGTAGGTTGCCGATACTTGTCTGGGTACGTTGCAAGCCATCTGAGCGCCAAGCCCAAATCTAACTCGCAATTCGTTGTAGACAGCTTTTTGCAACTTAGCACCATTGCTGGTTTTGTTCGCATCAAAAGCAACTCGCGAAGTATGATTCAAGGCATCCCGATAGGCTAATGTAGTCTGAGACACCAAAGCTTTTTGCTCGGTATTCAGGTTTAGTTTTAACTTGGCGGTGATTATTTGAGGCATTACTTTCACAAACTCTAAGAAAATTCTATCTCGTGAAGATGGCAAAAGCAAGTGGTGTAGCAAAAATAATTTGTTCGCTCATCGACCGCCCCTCACCTTCGGCACCTAAAGCTATCGGTTTGGTTCTGGGCGGCTCTCCGGGCTCACGCAAATTCCTCCCGACGCTCACCTGAGTACAGGTAGAGCGCGGGACTCCTTTTGGTTTAGTTGAATCTGAGTTAATCACTCAGGAGAATCTGCCTTAAGATAGATGATTTGGTGAGAGGGAACATAGGAAAGAATGACCTCAATCAATATTGCGCTGTATTGGCTGCTGAATTTCCCTTTGCACTCGTAGACATAGAGGTGGGCTAGACGGGAGAATCCCACGGCTTTAACGTAGTGCAGCCGTGGCATTCTCTAATAAGTTTCCTCACGGATGCGGATAGTTCCTACGACAATCTCGCTAGCGTTCCTTGAGCACCAAACTCATGCAAACTACGCAACTTGTCAGCAACAGCCTCGACGAAACGCGGCGACTCTCCTAAATCTCCAAAAATTTCAGATAGGCCCAGTAATGGTCTGGGATCTAATTCACTCACACTGGCGCGTTGAGTGAGGATGTCTGCTAATGGGTCATCAATGGGAATAGGTTGCCCTTGTTGATCATGACTATTGATGTATCGACACCAAGCAGCGATCGTCAAACTTAGGTAATCGATCGCACCTCCAAGTTGTAATTTATCGCGGATCGAACCCAAAACAAACTTAGGAATTTTCGCCGATCCATTCAGGCAAAGGCGCGGAAGCTGATCGCGAATTTTGGGATTGGAAAACCGTTCAATTAAAGTTTTTTTATAATCGTCTAAATCGATCCCAGGAACGGGTTGGAGCGTTGGTGTCACCTCGTCCATCAGGTTAGCGACTGCTTGCTGGAACAAGGGATCAGCCATGACTTCATAAACGTAGTTATAACCTGCCAGAGAGCCGAGATAGCCAATCAGCATATGGCTGGCATTGAGCAGCCGAATTTTCATCATTTCATAGGGATGAACATCCTTAGTCATCTGTACGCCAAGGGATTCCCAATCGGGTCTGCCTGCACAAAAGGTATCTTCGATTACCCACTGGGTGAAAGGCTCCGCGACGCATGGAAACGCATCATCAATACCAAACTGTTGGGCCACCATTTTGATATCTGCTGGGGTTGTCAGCGGAGTAATGCGATCGACCATGCAGTTGGGAAACGCAACCTGTTCAGCAATCCAACTTCCTAAATCTGGATCGCGCATTTGGGCAAATGTCGTTAGCATTTTCCGCACCATGTTGCCGTTGCCCTGGATATTGTCGCAGGACAAGACTGTAAAGGGGGCCAACCCCTGTTTACGCCGCTTTTCGAGTGCGGCTGTCAAAAAACCGTATGTCCCAATTGGTTGGTCAGGATGTTGCAAATCGTGCTGCATCGTCGGGTGGTTTACATCGAAATTGCCACTTCCTTCAATGTAGTAGTAGCCGCTTTCAGTGATCGTTAGAGTAACAATTCGGCATTTGGGATCTGCTAATGCTTCAATAACTGCTTGACGATTGTCTGGTGCAAATAGATATCGAGTAATTGAACCAATAATCCGAGCCCGATCGCTCTCAGGCGATTGCTCAACTAAGGTATACAAACAGTCTTGGGATTGAAGCGCATCCCGCATTCGCCTGTCATAGTCATTGTCAAGCAATCCAACCCCACAAATTCCCCAGTCACTACCAGGATTCTGATGGAAATAATCATCGAGATAGAGCGCTTGGTGCGATCGATGAAATCCACCAACCCCAATATGCACAATGCCATTGGTAATTTGAGGGCGATCGTACTTGGGTACGCGCACGTTTCCAGGTAAAAGAGACAGGGATGCTTGATTCAGCTTGATTGTTGAGTCTGTGCTGGTATTGCTGTTCATCTTAATTTATGACCTTGTGATCACGGCTTATTATCAGTATTGCAGGATGGTTGAAAAAGGTGGAGTCAATCGATTTTAGATTTTAGATTTTAGATTTTAGAGGCGACCTCACGGATAAATGCGGGGGCTTGAGGATTTTCGATTTTCGATTTTGGATTGATTCCACGGATAAATCACGTGGCGGGTACCACCTTTGAAATTCTTGTTCAATTTTGGCGGCTCTGCATGGCAAGTCGATCGCAAAACCGATCGCCGATGAAGTTGTCGCCCGAGCTATTCTTGACAAAATCTAATTTTTCACACACCAGGCTAAGGGCATCAAGCGATCGCCTGATGCCCCGTGTCCTTACACTGGGGTTGGTGATAATAGACCGATAAGATCGTGCATCTGATCGATAACTTTGTGGGCACCAGCCGACACAAGAGCATCTGCACGGCTGCTTCGTTCATCCTCGCTTATATGAGTTCCCCCTACATAACCGATAATCTGCCCAATTCCAGCGGCAACGGCAGACCTTACCCCACTGATAGAATCTTCAATTGCCACGCAATCGGAAACTTCAGCGTCCAGACACTTCACTGCATATAGGTAGATGTCAGGAAGCGGCTTGGGACGCGGAACCGGGAGAGAGTCGTGAGCGCTAAATACCTGCTGGCTTGGGAAATAGTCAGTCAGGGCAGCAGCACCAAGGCAAGCACTCAGCCGCTGTAAGCTGCTGTTACTTACAAGTGCATATTTAAATCCGTCGTCGCGCAGGGAAGACAGCACTTGGGGCGTTCCGACCGTCGCTTTTGCCTCTATAGTAAGCCGTTCGATCGCTCTCTTTTCTTCTTCAGCCACTAGCTTGTCAATATCGCGCTCATTAAGACTGGTTAATGGATCTGGGTAGAGCTTTTTGAGTATTTCCCTGTAGGGTTTTCCGGCGAAGCATTTAACAAAGTCCTCAAGCTCATAGTATTGAGCGCCAGGGAACTCACGAGCCACTTCATTTGTCAGCCTCCATGCGCTCTTAAGTGCTATGGTTTCACTGTCAACAACAGTTCCGTCATGATCGAAAAGCACCACCTTATCATGCTGAAGCTGTTTCATTTAAAAGACCTCCCTCACTGTAATTCTTAAGCGTAGTCAATAGTCCGTGGGTCTGGATATCTTGCAAAGCCCTGTGGCATTCATTATCTACGACCTCTGTGTGTTCGCAATTGTCCAATCCCAGAATCCCACTAATTACGGCGCCTTTTTGAATGGCTGTAATTGCGCTTTGGGTATCCTTGGCATAATAGGGTTGACCAGACTCGCTCGCCTCTTCTCTGACTGCAAGAAGCCACGCCGCAACAGGAAGTATAATCCGCTTCATGCTGACTTTTCGGCTATAAGCATCCTGAAGTATCGGAAATATATACTTGCCTACTTTCCTGGCTGTTTCTGAAGAGATTCTCTCAGTAGTATCGGGAAGATCCTCGTTACTGAGCCTTAGTAACACCTGTTCCATATATTGTTCGCACATCTGGCGAGGCACTGGTGTTGCTGCTGCGATATCGTCCATGAGATGCCGAGTAAACAACTGGAATTCCGGTAGGGCGATCGCCTCGTGCATATACTCTATACCTGCTCTTACAGCTAAACAGGCTATGAAGGAGTGTACTGCATTCAAGAATCTCGACTTCATATACAGAAAGGGAGTGATGTCGCTAGTCATAATCACCCCCGTATCTTCCCACTTGGGTCGATCGCCTGTGAAGTTGTCCTCCACGACAAACTGCCAAAATGGTTCGGTTACAATGGGTGCGCGATCGCGAACTTGCAACAGTCGGCTGGGGTAGTTATAGTCGGATTCTTGCTCTTGAGGCACAATCCTGTCTACAACAGAATTAGGGAACGTGGCGTTATCCCTGATGTATTCTGCAAGTTGAGGATCGATCTCTTCAGCGTAAGCTAGCACTGCTTTTCGCAGGATTTCCCCGTTTCTTGGGAGGTTGTCGCAAGAAAGTGTGGTGAACGGGGTCATTTTGCGATCGCGCCGTCGGCGTAGCGCCTCTACGATAAAGCCAATTGCAGTAGTTGGAGTGGAAGGATTTTGCAAATCGTGCGCGATGTCTTCATTCGTGGTGTCGAGATTAAAATTCTTGTCTAGATGGTAGCCTCCTTGAGTAATAGTAAGAGTCACCAGATGCACCGAGGGAAACGCCATCTTTTCAAGCACATACTCGCACTTTTCTCTACCATTAACTATTTCCCTGATAGAACCTATAACTTCCGCTTCCTCACGATTTTGAGCGCAACTAGAGTGTTTGGTCAAAGTGTAAAGGAATCTCTGCGGTTTCAACCTAGTAATGGTCTGTTGACTCTGGAGGCTAACCCCACAAATCCCCCATCTCTGCTCTTGGGAATCCTTCTGTGCAAGATAGTTATGTATAATGTAGGCAAGGTGCCCCCTAAAAAAACGACCTGGCCCGAAATGGACGATACCAGTCTTAAGCGTCCTCCTGTCGTAAAGAGACTGTTGCCTCCACAAACCAGTTACAGTACCGAAGCGAGAACTCGAAGAAACACTGGGCGGTCTGAGTAAGTTAACCATGACAGTTCTTAAAGAAGTGGATAATCAGGTAAAAAAGAGTAGGTCTGTCTGGGTATAGCCCATGACCTACAAGCAGGACAAATATCTTAAACTGGGAAAATTTTAGGTATACTCTGTGGCATCTACAAGGAAACGTTTAGCCACAGGGTAATTAGGGTCTGACAGGTAGAACAGAGAAAGCAGAAATCAGGTAAACTTAATTAATTAACTATCAAATATCAAGTAGTCATTAACCTGAAGTAAGGCACAAGACTAAGCCACATACTGCCACTTTGTTTAGCTTTGGCAAGTGCGTCGTCAGTCGAATGTCTTTTTTATAACGCGCAAATAGACTACTTTTAAATTCGGCCTTTCGATTCCCTAATAACTCTGTACTCTTTGTATATTATTTACCTTGGTCGCTGTTATCATCCGTCTTCAGGAGAATCTACAAACAATTCTTTAGAGGTACTTATAACAACTGGGTAAATAGGGTTTTACAGGTAGAACAGAGAAAGAAGAAATCAGGTAAACTTAATTAATTAACTATCAAATATCAAGTAGTCATTAACGTGAAGTAAGGCACAAGACTACACCACATACTGCCACTTTGTTTACATTGGGCAAGTGCGTCGTCAGTCGAATGTCTTTCCTATAAGGCGCAAATAGACTGCTTTTAAATTCTGCCTTTAGATTACCTAATAACTCTGTACACTTTGTATGTTATTTACCTTGGTCGCTGCTATCATCTGTCTTCAGGAGAATATACAAATAATTCTTTAGAGGGACTTATAAACACAATCAAGTGTATACTTCGTTACAAGCAGTTAAGTTAGAGTTTGGCGTTTGTGTAGCAAGCGTCCAAAAAACAACGCTTGCCTTGAAAAGTGCTGTCTGTAGCGGATGGCTGATACAGCATTGCAAGTCCGTTTCAGTCTGTCCATAAATTTTTAAAGTTTCCTCACTCACAACTGGGCGGTGCACTCCTCCTGAGCAAATCCTCCACAGACAGTTGACAATCTGGAAATGTCAAAGCTGCGATTAAATCCGACTCTGCCAATACAATCGGGCTAGCATAACACTCTGCCCCTGGCTCCCGAAACACATACAATCGACGGGCATTGATATCTAGAATCCAATACTCCCTGATTCCTGACTGAGAATAAGCAGGGGCTTTCAATTCCCTGTTAGTTAGATCGCTCCGTAGATGTTGGCCGCGCGGAAGAGTTATCTTGTTTGGACGAACGGCGGGCAGATTTGAATATTTACCGCGCACAATTGAGGCGCATCAAGAGTGAACTCGCTCTACTTTCTTGAGGTAAAAGCTGACGGCAACAGCTTCTATAAAATTGGAATTACTACTCGACTAATGGAGGAAGGGATAGCCGAAGTGCAGCGGGATGTGAGAGTACATTACTCAGAGGTTGCCATCAACTTGCTGGGAGTGTGGGAACGCCGAGGGAAGGTGCAATTGTACTTCAAACGCCCCTACAAAGCGTTTAATTATCGCATCGAGAAACTGACGGAGTATTTCGGTGCGATTCGTTGAAACGTGAATCACGGTAATCAGTCCGTACATAGCGTTTCCAGCCACAAGGCTGAACTCTCGGTCTGATAAGGGTGCAAGCCCCTTCTACCAGACTCAGGTATGACTCCCTATCTGCCCACACCGACCAAGCTCGATTCTTGGAGAATGAAGCTGGGAACAGGACGCAATCAGACATCCAATGTGGGGTGACACTGGCGTTAATGGGGAGTTCCGATGGTGAAAACAGAGCCTAGAAAAGTAACTTACTCCGGAGCGGGACACAGACCAACCACCCGACTCCACTGGAAATTATTCCCGCCGAATATCGAAATAATATCGGCAAGAGTCCAGGGAATCCAGTAGTTAAAGTGGCTCCACCTAAAGGAACAATCAATCTAACCGAGGGAACGAAGAAAAACGAGCTGAGGGTCAAGGGGAAGTCGAACTCTTTCGTAGGCTAGACGAGCAGCGGAACTCCCTTAGTTCGGGTAGGACAGACCGTAATTGGTCTGAGGTGTTCAGAAAACATAAGTTAGAGCAGAGCATGATTAGACACAACAGCAACGAAGCGTGAATCTTGGAAGACGTTACCGTGGAAGAAATTCCGCCGTAATTTATTTCGCCTACAAAAACGAGTGTTTAAAGCGATTCAGGTTGGAGACAAGCCGAAAGCGAAGTCCCTTCAAAAGCTAATTCTGAAATCTCGGGCTGCAAGAATGTTGGCGATACGTCAAGTAACTCAACTAAATGCTGGCAAAAAGACTGCGGGAATCGATGTCCAAGCCTCACTCACATTTGAGGAAAGGTTTTCCCTGAGTGAAGAACTCAGAGACAAAAATAACAACTGGAAACATCAGAAGTTACGTTCAATACCAATCCCTAAAAAGGATGGGAGTACCCGCCTCCTTAAGATACCTACTATCGCCGATAGAGCTTGGCAATGCCTCGCAAAATACGCGCTAGAGCCAGCGCACGAAGCAACTTTCCACGCTAGGAGTTATGGATTTAGAACAGGAAGGTCGGCGCATGACGCGCAAAAAATCCTATTTAATAATCTACGCTCTTGTTGCAACGGAATAGAAAAACGAGTTATCGAGCTCGATATCGAAAAATGCTTCGACAGGATAAACCACACCAGCATAATGGAACGACTCATCGCCCCAAGAGGCATCAAGACCGGAATATTCCGCTGTCTAAAAGCAGGAGTCAATCCAGGATTTCCAGAACAAGGAACCCCACAAGGGGGTGTGGTTAGTCCATTATTAGCCAATATCGCTCTCAATGGGATTGAGGAAATACATCAATCAGTCCGTTACGCGGATGACATGGTAATAATTCTGAAACCTAAAGATGATGCGGAGGCAATACTTGATAAAGTCAGCAAATTTCTGGCAGAACGAGGCATGAAGGTTAGTGAAAAGAAAACCAAGCTAACTGCTACGACAGATGGATTTGACTTCCTCGGTTGGCATTTCAAAGTGCAAAACAACGGGAAATTTAGATGCGTTCCATCAGCGGACAATTTTAAAGCGTTTCGTCAGAAGGTAAAACACATCGTTAACAACTCGAATTATGGTGCTACGGACAAGGCTGAGAAATTAGCCCCTGTAGTTAGAGGTTGGAGAAATTACCATCGCTACTGTAAGTTAGATGGGTCACGGTTTTCGCTGTGGTTCCTCAACAATAGAGCCTTCAAGGTATTTAACAAGGAATCAAAACAGAACCGCTATACTGCCAGGAAACTGGTAGAAAAGGCGTTCCCGGCGGTTCCTCACTCCGAAAACAAATTTGTCAATGTCAAAGGGGAGAAATCACCCTACGACGGAGATATAGCTTACTGGAGTGAGCGTAACAGCAAACTCTATAACGGCGAAACCTCTAAAGCTTTAAAACGGCAAAACCATAAATGTGGGAAATGTGGTCTAAAAATGCTAGGCGATGAAAAGGTACATCTGCACCATGTAGATGGAAACCATAATAACTCGAAAACTAATAACCTCTTAGCGGTTCACGAAAGCTGCCACGATTATATCCACATGAGCAAAGGCGCAAGCCAAGAACATCGGGAGCCGGATGCGGGGAAACCAGCACGTCCGGATCTAACTGAGAGGTGCGGAGGATAATACCTCCCATCGACTCAAACTGTTTCCCAATGTCAAGCGCACCCTACGGGGTTTGTTTGAAATGGAGCCAAAAGTGCGATCGTGATGTTGAGTTGGATGCGATCGGCTTGTGGTGGGTGATGTTGAGTTGGATGTGCGGGTTCGGGGTGAGTGCGATCGTCCAACAATAACCTAGACGAACGCCATCTCCGATTTCTAATTCAGCTTCAGGGAAGTGCGGAGCGTTTTGAATGCGCCCAAAAGAATGGGAACGCTCTCAATCAGAGTCTGTCAGGAAGTACCATTCTCCACAAAGGTTTTTAGCTTTGAAGCGTTCCTCACTGCATTTCCCTCTCCGTCGTTGTTGAAGTAGACGAACACGCTTCGCCCCTGGCTTTCCCACTCGTGGATGCGATCGGCCCACCAATGCAAATCATCATCCGAGTAGGAGCCGCCGTAGAGATTGTGGGAGTCGGGGCCGTGGAGGCGCACATAGACAAATGAGCCTGTTGCGCGCAGGATACACGGAAGGTGGGCGCCGCTCATCACGCAGTAAGCCGCTCCTTCGCGTTCCAGCAGCGAAAATACCTCTTCTGTGTGCCAGCTTGGATGTCGGAATTCCACAGCTACTTTGATCCAGGAGGGCACCTGTTCTAGAAAGTAAGCTAGCCGGGCCAAATCGCAGCCGAACTGGGGAGGAAGCTGGACGAGCAGAATACCCAGTCGATCGCCCAGGCATTGAAGTCCCTCACTCATGCGTTCCAACCACTTTTCTGGGGAGTAAAGACGCTTGGAGTGCGTTAGACCACGGGGCGCTTTTACGGTCATCAGAAATCCTTGGGGGAGGCGCTCTCGCCAGTTAGCGAAGGTAGTGTTTGGTGGCCAGCGGTAGTAGGTGCTATTAACTTCGACGGTTTGATAGTGCTGGATGTAGCGATCGAGCCTAGAGCGAGGCGGTAGCTGGTGGGGATAAAGCACACCTTCCCAATGGTCGTAACTCCAACCTGAAGTGCCAATATGAACAATCAAATCCGGTTTCGTTATCGCTTCCATGATTCGGCTTGAAATCGCTACTACACAAACTTTCGTCCCACCAGAGAGGGACTAAGAATTTGATATGCGATTGAATTAGTTGGCTCGATCGCTGCTACCTCGCTCTGCCGCTTTTTCTACTGCTTCCTGTCCCGGCGTAACTGCTTCGCCCACGTTATCTTTTACCGATTCTATAAATTTTTTGGTACTGGGGGCAATGGGTTGGTCGAGATTCAGCTTTTCTCGGATATTGTCAAGTACACCCGTGGCATCCTTCTCTGTATCGCTTGTTGGCTGCTGAGCGGGACGGGCAACTTCGTAAGACTTAGCTTCTGGGGTTAAAGGTGTAGCGATCGCTTGCATTTTGTCGCCCGACAATCCCAATTCTGAGCTAAAAATCAGCGCTATTCCTACAGCAAAGATGATTCCTACTCGCAGGCAAATTGTAACTAAGCGCGATGTAAACTTTTTCATTGAAAAACTCTGTTTTTTTGTGACGACTCTAATATAGATTAATTGCTGTTGTTGGTTTGCAAATCTATCTAAAGATAGGACTTTGAACCAATTTATGGTGTTAGCATTCTTCGCAAATCAACCTCAACAAAAAAGTTTTTGGCGCTGCGCCGCCAACAGGCGACCGAGCGCAACTACGAACTTAAGAAAGGTACATTTACTACTTCCCCTGACACCGATCCGACTTGCACTTTCAGTCCTTCGCCGCCCGCTTTTGTGCGGATGTAAGCAAGACCAAAAAAGCCGGATTCAGTTTCCGTAAAACTGGTGAGTTTGCCGACTTTATCCTCTCCGATTGTGACTGCTGTTCCGGGTTCAACCGCACCGCTTAACTGCACGCCCCAAAGTTGCTGTTTGACTCCTTTGTAGGTGTTCAACCGGGCAATTGTTTCTTGACCGATGTAGCAGCCTTTGTCATAGGTAATCGTGTGTAAAAGACGGGCTTCTAAGGGGTTGTAATCGTCTGTGAGTTCAAAATCGGGTGCGGGGCGTCCTTGTTCGATTCGCAGTTGTTCCCAAACTCGATCGCCCATCGGTACGGCCCCAGCTTGGACTAATTCCTTCCACAAGTTGGCTGCATCGCTTGCTGGCGCAATTAACGTGTATCCGGGAGTCGCTAAACCGCTACCAACCGCAACTCGGATGTCAATACCTGCAAAATTTATCAATTTGTGAGTAGCGTAAGGTTGATTTTCGAGTTCGGTAACTCCGATTTTTTCTAATAGTTGAGTGCTTTCCGGGCCGAGGACACTGAAAGCAACAGTTGTATCGGTTAAATCTGTTAACTCGACGCGATCCATTGGGAAAATATAGCGATCGAGCAATTCCAGCAGTTGGCGGCGGCGGTTGGCTGAAACTAGCAGCAGTACGGCATCTTCTGTAGCGTAAGCGGTGGCGAGGTCGATCGTCCGGGCGGTGGATGTGACGAAAACGGTGTCGCAACCTTGACCGGGTTTGAGTATATTAAAGTTATTGGTACTTTGATTGTGCAAGAACCGCAGGCGATCGCTGTCTGAGATTTGAATGCGTCCCCAGTGAGTGCGATCGTACAAAGCCACACCTTGTTTCGTTGCTGCGATCGCTTCTGCGTCGTTACCAAAACTGACTGGCACAATTTCTTTGGTTGTTAACTCTGCAAATGTAGCACCTGTCGCTGCTTGAATGTCGTGCAATTCTTGAATCATAAGATTTTGTTGACTGTTAATTGTTGGCTGTTGACTGTTAACTAACTGATGACTGTTGACTGTTAACTGTTGACTGTTAACTGTTCGCTGTTGGCTGGAAAGCTCACCACTGACAACTGTCAACTGTCAACTGTCAACTGACAAATGTCAACTGACTATTTACCCAAATTGGCGAATATTTCTTGTATTAATTGACTGGCTTTAGCATCAAGACGATTCCAATCTACATCGCCAGTCTCATCATCAATCAAGCTAGTATCAATTACAACTTCTTGGCTTTGGATTTGACTGTGGGCGGGCTGGTAGTTGACAAAGCAGACTCGATAGCAAAGTTCCCAGATATCGATACATCTTTGCTCGCCTTGAAGCTCTAAAATTAGTTGATAGCCCGGAATGGGAATCTGCACTTCTTGATAAGTACCCGTCCAAACTGACTCCTCTAATTGTTTGCGGATGTTGTCGATCACTCGGATCATCGCTGGCTGCATGAGCAGTTCAGCTTGCTGCCAAGCGATCGGGCTAGTTATTTTAGGCTTCATATACAGGGTTCTAAAAAAGAAAATCAATAAATTAATTTTCTAGCATTGGGTGCCAACTTTTGAGACATCCGCCACAGAATGTTAAATTGAGTCGTCACCAAATTCAACAGTCAACCCTCAACAGCAACAGCCGTTCTCGGCTTGACGGCTAAAAACGGCTGAAACTGTTGATATTGAGTTATCGGATGGGTAATGTAGGATTTGAACCTACGGCATCCTGCGTGTAAAGCAGGCGCTCTACCACTGAGCTAATCACCCAATTGCACTCACCGGGATTTATCATATCACAGTAACTCAGAAAGATCAAGTAAAAAAAATCCTAAACTTTAAATGCCCTCTGGCCGCACCCACGATCAAATAACCCTGTGGAGTTTGCCCTTGGTGGCAGCCCTCACCTTTGGCCAGACTCAGAGCAGCAACCTGACTTTGCTCGTTTCCGGCAGTTTCTTATTCGGCGGGCTGATGTTTGGCCCCGACTTGGATATCTACTCCTGCCAGTATCAGCGCTGGGGATGGTTCAAACCCATTTGGCTCCCGTACCAAAAAAGCCTGCGCCACCGCTCTTTTTTGTCCCACGGCCCTCTGATCGGCACTGCTTTGCGAATCTTGTACCTCGCTATCTGGATCGCGGTTCTCGGAATCGTGGGATTGGCAATTGCCGAAAAAGTCGGAAACTTCGGCTGGAATTGGCAGGATGTGGTTTTGAGTTACGGGCGATCGATCTGGGAACACCACATCGAATTTTTAGCCGTTTATATCGGTCTAGAATTGGGCGCTATGAGCCACTATCTGAGCGATTGGGGCGGCTCTGCTTACAAAAGATTCAAAAAGAAAGGATTGAGCGGGTTGCGGTCTCCTAAGACAATTAAGAGGCCCAAAATCAAAGCTCCCACTCGCACATCTAGCAAATCTATAGCGAAAGGAAGAAGGAAGAAGGAAGAAGGAAGTTCGGCAACGGATTATGTAACGGATGTAACGGATGTAAAGGATAGAAGGAAGAAGGAAGAAGGAAGAAGGAAGAAGGAAGAAGGAAGAAGAAGGAAGATGTAATAAAATCAATGGTTGGAGCCATTAACAACGTTATAACCGTCTTGGCGGTGGATATAAAAGGTAAATTATTATGTCTAATTCTGAAAGTCGATCGCTCACAGCACTCAAAGAACTTATAGAAGTTGTGGCTAAATTGCGATCGCCCGACGGCGGATGTCCTTGGGATTTAGCTCAAACTCCCCAAACTCTAATTCCTCACATAATCGAAGAAGCTTATGAAACCGCCGACGCGATTCGCAAAGGAGATAAAGATGCGATCGTCGAAGAATTGGGCGACTTACTGTTACAGGTAATTCTGCAAGCTCAAATTGCCAGCGAATCCAATCAGTTTACCTTCGCCGAAATCGCTGCAGGCATAACAGAAAAACTAATTCGGCGACATCCCCACGTCTTCGGCGATGTCGAAATCAACAGCGTCGATGAAGTCAACGAAAACTGGGAAAAAATCAAAGCAGCAGAAAAAGGCACAACTTCGGAAAAGCCCGCAACTTTAGCCTCGAGAATGAGCCGTTATGCCAGCACTTTGCCGCCGATAACCGCCGGGATGAAAATCTCTCAAAAAGCTGCGGAAGTGAGTTTTGATTGGGACAGTGTAGACGGCGTTTGGGATAAATTTCACGAAGAAATGGCAGAATTTGAACACGCTCTCAAACACGAGGATAAGGCAGCGCAGCAGTCAGAATTGGGAGATATTATGTTTGTGTTGATTCAATTAGCTCGCTGGTACGATTTAGATCCGTCGGCTGCTTTGCAAGGAACGAACGATCGCTTCGTGCAACGGTTTGCTATGGTGGAGGCTGCGTGCGATCGACCTTTGTCAGATTATGCCCCAGAAGAGTTAGAATCTCTGTGGCAGCAAGCTAAAGCTTTAATTGCTCAACAAAAGGGCGATGCGTAATATCAAATCCGTTGGTATCAGAATGATTAATCTCTCTCTTCTCTAACTCTGCGCCCTCTGCGCCCTCTGCGGTTAAAAACTCCCAATCTAACTAATTTTCTTTAATCAGATATCAAAAATCAACTATTCGTAAAGCTTCGCGTCATTGTACGGGGGATGTTCGCAAGCGATATATAAAGCATTTGTCGGTTCCAGGGGTTCCCCTGTCACCGGATCGATCGGCTTGAGGACAAAGCATAACAGAGAGAGCGATCGCCAATCCAAATTATCCAGCTTCCCGCGTTCGTAACGGTTGACTGTTGCGGCACTGATACCCACATCTTTGGGTACGGGTTGATTTGTAGCTGTGAACAGCGCCTCTTCGTACCCCCTTGTTTTGAACTGTGTTTCGCTAACAGACCAACCTATTGTCTGTCTTGCAGCCTTTAACATCTTGCCCAAACGCATCCGCCCCGTCTCCGTGAAGCGAACGGGACGCAATTCCTGCTCTTTGTCTACCACAGCTTTGTTAGAGAGTCCTGACATTTTTCCTACCTACGTTAACTCTCAAACTAGCACAGCATCAATGATTGAGGGTTGCACGAGCAACATCTGAGCTGAAGAAGTTTAAATTAACTTTATTTCACAAGTGCAATAAGAGTCTGATATAGTAATATGTAATTGACTCTAAACCGAACTTGCCTCTCAAGCCCTGAGTATACAGCCATGACAGCACTGTTTCGCCGCATCCAGCCCTCGAAAAAGCTCCGCATCACCGTCAGGTCGTAGGCGTAAGCCGGGGCGTAGCCATCGCCCAACTGCTCAAAATCAGCCAAAACCTGATTAAGCGAGTCGAATCATGGGCTTTCGTGGTTTTTGTGCACCATCGGGATAGAGGCGGCCTGTTTGTCAGCTACCGCAGGCTGGAAGAATGGCAAAATGCGTTAGCGAAGCCCTCGAAGAGGATCGCCCATCAAATCCAAACCTGCCCCACCCTTGGAGAACTCTCGCAGCTCAAAACATCCATTCACTACGACAGCCGGAAATTCAAAAAACAATTTATCCCAAAAACACTTGACTTTTTAAATCAAATGTGCAGTGACAAACAAGACGAACTCAACATCTGGGAAAGCTTAAACAGCATTGCTTCCTAGCGGAAATGAGGCAGATTTCCTAACACTAGCAACCGCACCCAACCGTGAGGACGCTGTTAATTGCTCAAACCCTTGCCTTTGATTCTGTCAACTGTCAACTGTCAACTGTCAACTGTCAACTCTTCCTTGCCAAAAAACAGAAGCGAAACATTTGCGAGCAATTGCGAGATAAAATCACCCCAAAAATCACCCGCGAATGCTCCGCCACATTCAGGAAAGCGATCGCCAAAGCAATTAAGACATTGCCTGAGCGATATAATCAAAATAAGGAGCTGCTTCCTTAGCATCATCCTGATTGAGCAAAGCCAAAGAAGCTTCCTTCAAACAGCGGATAGCTTCGACCATGCCAGGAACAGGAACGCCGAGAGAATTATACATTTCCCGAACGCCAATCAAACCGATGCTTTCGATCGGCTCTTTGTCACCCGCCAAGATACCGTAGGTAATCAGGCGCAAGTACCAGCCGTAGTCGCGCAGACACAAAGCCCGTTCGCGCTGGCCGTAAGCATTGCCGCCAGGAGAGATAAAATCAGGGCGTTTTTTCCAGAGTTTTTTGCTAGCTTCTTCAACAATTTTTTTCTCACTGTCAGACAGCGCAGTAGCAATACGCACCCGCTGTTCTCCGGTTTTAAAAAAATCTTTGATGCTTTGAAGTTCGCCGGTACTGGGATAGCGAAGTTCGTCGTCGGCTTGGAGAATTAGTTGGCTAACTACGCTCATTGTTATTCAAAAAAATTGAGGATATTTGAGAGTAAGATTAATTGACATTCTCATCCCTTAAAGACGAGATTCTTGGTTGGGCGATTTACTTTGCTTCTAACATTTATCAACATTAGAAGTAGCCGATAAATCTCCGCAAACGTTATGCTTGATGTTCAAGCCAGTTTCCCTGTGTTCCAGGGTACTGCGGGAAAAACTCAAAAACTGCGAGTGAGAGTTTTGATGTCGGCAGACACTTTGACTGTTTAACGAGTTTTTGCTAGCTCGCCCCAACAGCATATCGCACAGGATCGATCGAGACAACTCACGGCAGGCTTGACTTGCAGGTTGAAGCTTGGCTTTAGCAGCAAGACGTTCAGCAGCAGGAATACAGCCTGCTATTGAGCTTGAGTGCGATGGATGGAGCCCCGCTTCGCTACGACTTATCTCAGGAAAGAGAGAGCGATATTGCATTACCATATTAAATCCTACCACGACTACTTGTGACCAAATCTAAATTCCCGACCCCAAACTCGACGAAATTGGCAAACCCTTGCCAGCAAGGTCAACTGATTGAGATAGAGATTACCGACTTGACAGACACCGGCGACGGAGTTGGTCGTTTTGGTGAGTTAGTAGTGTTTGTGCCCGATACCGTGACGGGCGATCGAGTCCTTGTCCGCCTCGTGCAAGTCAAATCCACCTATGCTACAGGCAAGCTGGACACACTTCTGGAAACCTCCGAACACCGCATTCGAGCTAACTGCATTGTCGCCGACAAGTGCGGCGGTTGTCAGTGGCAGCACGTAGATTATCAATATCAGCTTGCAGCCAAGCAAAATCAAATCATTCAAGCCTTAGAACGGATTGGCGGATTTAGCAATCCCCAAGTGGATGAAATTTTAACGGGAAAAATCGAGGGATTTCCCCAATTTTTGGGATACCGCAACAAAGCGACTTATCCCGTGGCAATATCTGCAACAGGTCAAGTCCAAGCAGGTTACTATCAAAAAAGCACCCACAAATTAGTCAATCTCAATCAGTGTCCGGTGCAAGATCCGCGCCTCAATCCTTTGTTAAAAGAGGTCAAAGAAGACATCCACTGGCGGGATTGGCAAGTCTACGACGAAAAGAAACATACAGGAGAATTGCGTCATTTGTCCTTGCGGATCGGACGGCGCACGGGCGAGATGCTGCTAACTTTAATAGTTCGCACTGGAGAGTTGCCGGGACTAGAAGAGCAAGCATCAGAGTGGCTGAAACAATATCCTCAATTGGTAGGTGTTTGTTTGAATATCAATCCCGCTCAAACTAATGTGATTTTTGGGACGGAAACTCGCTGCATTGCGGGTCGTTCTTATCTGCGAGAAAGTTTTGCTGGTTTGAAATTTCAGCTAAGAGCAGATACTTTTTTTCAGGTTAATACTGAGGCGGCTGAAGCGTTGTTAGAGGTGATGGTAGGGGAATTGAATTTGCAGGGAAACGAGATTTTGGTTGACGCTTTCTGCGGAATTGGTACTTTTACTTTACCCCTGGCAAAACAAGTAAAAATAGCCATAGGTTTAGAAGTGCAACCGGCGGCGATCGAACAAGCAAAATTAAATGCTGAGTTAAATGACGTGAGAAATGTCGATTTTCACACCGGAACTGTAGAGAGTTTGCTGCCTTCCTTGGGATTGACACCGGATATTGTGCTGCTAGATCCGCCGAGGAAAGGGTGCGATCGCGCGGTTTTGGAAGCTATCAAGGAAATCAAACCAAATCGTATTGTTTATGTTAGCTGCAAGCCTGCTACTTTGGCTCGCGACCTGAAGATTTTGTGCGAAAATGGGGATTATAAGTTAGCGCGAGTGCAGCCGGCTGATTTCTTTCCTCAGACTTCTCATGTTGAGTGTGCGGCGTTTTTGGTGAGGTAGGTAGGTGGACATGATGGCATTTATGTATGTTCATCTTGTATCAAGAAAGAGGTAGATTGCGATTTATCATTGGGTGGGGGCGGGTTTATGAGATTGTCGATTACAGGCAATTATTGTTGGTGAACCCGCCCCTACAGCATCAAAAACACTTTTCAACCGAAGCTAACAGGCACGATATAAAAGGTTGATTCGCGATCGAATAATTTGCGAGCGCGTAGGGGCGGGTTTTACCAACAATCTCTGCCTAATACCAGTAATCTAATAAACCCGCCCCGACTTAGGCTATAATCAAACAAGATTGTACAATGTGCTGCCTTTTAAACTTAACTATTTAGCGATTTTAGTTGGGATACCATTATGCTATCAATTGAGCGACTGATGAAAGAAGCTTTATCTTTGCTAAATGCGTTGAGAGCGCAGTTAGCAGAGATGCTAGTTGAGAGTCTTGAATTTGATATAGACGGAACAGTTCAAAAGTTGTGGACTGTGGAAGCTAAGCAACGTCGCGATGAAATCCGAAGCGGTATGATTGAGCCAATTCCAGGAGAAGAAGCGTTAGCTCAGATTAGGCCAATCGTAGCATAATGATGAGGATGGATGGAGTTGGGCGATCGCTTTGTTTAATTCTTTGGATTTTTGCTGACTGTTATAAGACTATTTATGCTAATATCCTGTAGAGATAGATCCAAAAAGCAATGACATCAGCTTTAATTTATCCTCATATCGAGAAAGTAGCGGGTCAACCCGCACGGTTACAGCGGATACCCCGCGTGCGGGTTGCTCAGATTGTGATGGATTATCTAGCTTACGGTTGGTCAGTGGAAGAGATGTGTCGCCAGCATCCTTATTTGATGCAGTCGGAGGCTCATGCAGCAATGGCTTATTACTTCGACTTTCAAGCTGAAATTGAGCAGGAGATTCGCACGGAATGGGAGCAGGTACAACAGGAAAAATCTCTGCTTTCGCCTTCACCATTTTTCGTGAGAATGCGTGCTAAGGGGTTGTTGTAAGTGGTATTTGGAACTCCTTGCTTTAGCCTCAGAATCCGATGAATGGAGGAATGCTGTTGAGTATATTCCTTTTTAGGGCGATCGCTTTTTGGGAATGAAAGGGCGATCGCCCTTCAATTAGATTGGTTGGTTAGGGGCGATCTTTTGTATCCATGTCTTCTGTCATTGTTGGCTCTGAAAGCGAAGGTAATGTTAGTTGAAGGTGAATGTCAATTGTTATGGTATGAGTTTGATTATTCAAACCTATGTTAACTATATTTACTAACGGAACTTGGGGTGAATAATTGCTTGAGTGAGATTTAACAGAGGGCGTAGTTTTATATCCAGCTTCCTCTAGGCAGTTGTGAATATTTCTCCAGTTGCTTACCTTTTCGTTAGGTACATCTGTAATTTTTTTGAAGTATTGATATAAAGTTTTAGATACATAAACCTCAACACCTTTACGACTTTGATGGAGTTGGCTAGCTATTTCAGCAGGACTGTGGCCGCAGAGCAAACCTCGGAGAAACAGCTTTTCCCGTTCTGTCAGTCCCTTTCTGGCACGGGGAGATACTTGCCATTTGGCTTCTGCCATAGCTTTGTAGAGCCTTTCCAAGTCCCAGTTATTCGCAGCTTCAGCAAACATCTCGTCGCTGGATGTCATGGCAGTATGTCTCGCTTAGTTGATAGCTACAGCCTAACTAAAGTTATAGCTTTGGCTAGTTGCTATCTGAGTATAATTTAGTTTATCATTGCTGAAACCGGTGTGGCGATCGCTCTGCTTTAAAAAAATAGAGCTGTTTGTAAAGAGCTTATGGTGCAGATACAGCAGCGGTTAATGGGTAAGTGTAAAGATTTGTAACAATACGCCAAATTCTGCATAAAAATTCGGGATTGAAGCCGAATACATATATAGGAGGAAGACGTTGCTTGGTGCGGGACTGAGTTGGTACTGGATGCTTAGGCATTGCGGTATCTGTTTGCGGTGCGATCGGGCAATACACGCTTTTCTGTATCAAAAATTGAACGGATAGTAATATGAATAATTATGATGACCATATACAATTTGCCAACAATGTAATTGAGCGATCTCAACTTCCCCAATCTCAAAGAGATGGGTTACGTCAGCTAATACAACGTATTCAGCAAAGACAAAACGATCCCAATCTTTATTTAGCAGTGATTGGAGAATTTTCTAGTGGTAAGAGTACCTTTATCAATGCCTTACTCCGTGATAATTTGCTGAAAACATCAGCTTTAGTGACAACTGCTGCTGCTACTAGATTACGCTATGGTCAAGAAATTAACATAGAAATAAATTTTAGGCAAGTACCAGAAATAATTAAACCAAGAAGATTTTGGGCTAAAACTGCGATATCAGCTATTATTATATTTCTCGAAAAATTAGGTTTAGACTTTGACATAATAACTGCTATTGAAGGATTTTTGAATGATGGCGTTGCTTTTTTACTCAGCTTTTTTAACAGCTCAAATAATCTTACAAATTTAATTACATCTGAAGACATTAGGGCTAAGGGTATAGACATTAGGGAGTTTATTCACAAAGTTACATCTGAAGAAGAGATAGCTAAAGAAGTTATTGATGCTAATATTAATCATCCAGCCACTTTTCTACAAAATAATATCGTGATTATTGACCTACCTGGTACTAATGCTACCAATACCAGACACGCACAAATTACACGAGAAATTGTAGAAAATAAAGCTGATGTTGCTATTGTTATAATACCTGCTACACAACCTGTTAGTGACACTTTGGCGGAATTTTTGATCGCGACAATACGTTCTTCGCTAGATCGCTGTATATATGTTGTTAGCCGCATGGATCAAATTCGCCAGAGAGAACATAATAGAATGTTGGCTAATGTGAGAGAGAGATTGGTAGAGCAGCTAGAAGTTAATCCTAATAAATTGTATTCATGTTCTGCTCAGGTTGTTATGGATGATGTCACAGGAGAGCAGCAAGCAGTAAATAACCCGGAATTTTGGATCGAGCAATTCACGCAAATGCAGGTTGAAATCATAGAACGCTTAAAAGCTGAACGAAATGCAATTATTAGTGAAAATATCCAAGGTTTATTTGGTCAGCTATTTAATCAAATCAAAAGTTATTTACAATCTCAATGGAATCAATACAAGGAAAAAGAAGCTCAAATTCAGAAAGAAACCATTCAAGACATTGAATTTTTTAAAAATCAACAATATAGAGAGTGTATTAATATGATCGATAGAACTGCTACTCGCTCGGAAAATAAAATCAACGATCATGTTGATAATTTTAGAGATCGAACTAATGCTAAAGTAAAAGAAGCTATTTTTGGCGCAAGTGATTGGGACGGTCTCAAGTATGTTGTTAATACTAAGGTTGCGACAATTTTACGAGATCAACAAAACTTACTAAGTGATAGTATTCAAAATGAATGCCAGAATCTTTCTCAGTCTGCACAAGAAGTGGGGCAATATTTTGATAAAAGATTTACTGAAGTGTATCAGACCTTGCAAGCATTAGGTGGGCGTGTTGAAACTAATTCGGTGTTCGCAAGTAGTAATATTTCAATCAATACATATTCAGTTATTTCTTCTGCACAACAACTCAATAGTTCAAATTTTGGTAATGCAATGGCAGGCTTTTTCTCTCATGTATTTCGTGGCTTACTTGACGATCGCAAGCAAAAGATTTGGAATGAAATTCGACCTAAAATTTATAACTGTTTTGCTGAAATCAAACAACAGGTGCAACCAACAGTAAAGAAAGATGCGGACAATCTGAAGACAGCCATCAATCAGCGTATTAATGCTTACATTACTCACTACAAATTTGTTGTAGATGGTATGTTGAACGAACAAAAAATGGAATTGCAGCGATTGACACAGTTGCAAGCGACCATTCAAGCTGACTTAGCGGAGATTGAGCGAAGGCAACTGCAAATAAAAGTCAATTTACGTTGATGTATTAAATCAGTTACCTAACTCAATCTTTCTAATCTCACTGGCTAACTCTATCTAATAGTCAAAAGGAGACTACTATGAACTCTAACGATCGACAATATCAGTTATTTCAACAAAAACGTAACGCCCTAGCTGTTTTAGTAAAGCAGCAAATAGATGTGTTACATTCTCTTAACATGACCGAAACAGAAGCAAATATTCGTAAGCTAGAGGAGCGAATTTTAACCGATGGCTTCAAAGTGCTTGTAGTGGGTGAGTTTAAGCGGGGGAAAAGCACTTTTATTAATGCTTTGTTGCGACAAGAAGTGCTACCAGCATACTCAACACCAACTACTGCAATCATTAATGAAGTTAAATGGGGAGATAAGCAGAAAGCGATGCTATATCACAAAAAGCCTGCTTCTGGTTCACCGCGACCGCCCCAGGAAATACCTGTGGACAAAATTGAGGAGTATGTTGTTATTAAAGACTCTGGTAAAAAAGAAGGCAAAGAAAGCCCCTATGAAAAGGTGGAATTATTTTGGCCTTTAGAACTTTGTCGCAATGGTGTAGAAATTATTGATTCTCCGGGACTGAATGAGAACGAAGTACGCCAGCAAGTCACAGTAGATTACTTGTCAAGAGTCGATGCTGTGCTTTTTGTTCTGTCTTGCGAACAACTCGGTCCGTCAATTTCCGAACAGAAGATGATCGAACTGTTGAGTAATTGCGGTCATGAGGATATCTTTTTTATCTGCAATCGCTTCAATGATATTCGCAGAAAAGAAGAGCAAGAGCGAGTCAGACAACACGGCTTATCTCAGTTTAGTAATCTAACCAAACAAGGAACCAAGGGTATCTTTTTTATCACGGCTGTGGATGCTTTGGAAGGTTATTTAGAGAACGATGTGAACCGGATTAAGGCTTCTGGTATAGAACTTGTAGAGCAAGCACTAGCAACATTTTTAGCTAAGGAAAGAGGGCGGGTAAAAATTGTTCGTTCAGAAAAAATTTTCCGAATGTCTGTTGAGGAATCCAGAAAAATTATTCCTCAGCGAGAATCCATGCTGAGAACTGATTTGCAAACTTTGGAAAAACGCTATGCTGATGCTCAGGAGTCATTGCGCTCCCTAGAAAAGGAGCGTGAAAGCATAGTTAGACGGATATCGAACTTCCGCGAAGATATTAAAGAGTTAGTTCGGGGTAAAGCTCGCGAGCTTCTCAATAAAGTCGATGAAAAACTTGATGACTGGGTGAGTGAATATACAATCCAAGAAAGCGTAAAACTATTCTCTAAAGATATCTTCAACATGGAAGCGGCAGCTAAAAGAGTTGTCGAAGAGGTAACTCAATATCTTTCTAGCAAAGTAGAGAAAGAGTTTACCCAATGGCAACGTCAGGAGTTACAGCCTTTTTTGGGAAGCCGTTTGGACGATCTATTCCGAGAATTAGAAGACAAGGCAGGTAATTTTTTCTCCGATTTAGATCGAGTGCGTGTTGAGGTTTCTGGAACTAAGATATCAAAACTAGATGTAGAAGTAGAAGACACTAAAATTTCTCCTATTAATCGCATTCTCTCTGGTATTGCTGGTTTTGTATTCATGGACTATGGTTCAGCCGCGATAGGAGGGTTATTTGGCTACAAGGAAATGCTCAAGAGTCTGATTCCTCAAATTGCTACCGTTGCAGTAACAATAGCGTTTGCTGGACTCAATCCTTGGGTATTAATTCCAGCAATATTTGGTAGTAGTACACTACAAGCCTTTATTAAGGTTAACGGAATTAACGATAAGGTTAAACAACAAGTAGGCAAAGAATATGGAGCTACATTGCAAGCATCAAACCAGCCAAATGAAGTAGCTAATGCTGTTGCAGCTAAGATTAAAGAAATTGAGGACGGTGTAGATAGAGGACTTGGTAGCGAGATTCAAAGTCTTCGGACTCAAGTTAACTCAATTTTGGCGGAAAAGCAAAAAGGTCAAGTCAATGTTGACCAAAAGATTCAGGAGTTAAAATTGCTCTCAGAGCGACTAAATGCTATTGATGGAGAACTGAATGAGTTAATGAGACAAGTTGCTCAGATGTAGCAGTTTTTTGTTTTTCCCAGAGCGATCGCCCTTTTCCCCAAATAACCAAAAGTACGATCGCCCTTATTTTCCCTGCATTGCGATCGGCCGTCTCTTGTCCCAAATCCATCCTTCGCTGCTACTTTAGCTTGCGTAAGTCAGGCAAGTCGGCATTTATGAGGACTGCTCAAAGCTCGATCGCCTTTCTCATTCCGAATCCAAAAGGGCGATCGATCGATCTTTTCCATCCACATATCCCAAAAGCGATCGCCCTTATTTTATTTACTCGCGCACATATTCAACTTGTTAACATGATAACATATCAGCAGAACAGGTGTACGATCGTGAGAATATAAAAATTGGAGGAAACCTAAATGGGAAAAAGTACAGAAGTGCCAGCCAAGCGACACGACCCAAATTACATACAGCTATCGGGAGATGTCCGAAAAGAACTAGAGCGTCGGTTCAGTATTAGGTATTGACAAGAAAAAGGCTGTATGCAGTTACCCGGTCAATGAGTTCGACTCTATGCTCGGTTTAATTGGCAGAACCTTATCCATTCGAGCAATGACATGAAGGTTATGGACAACAGCGACTCGGCGTAGATCGAAGAGATTTTTACGTTGTCCAATATAGCGGGCACGATTCCCCTGCCAATGACCAATATGAGCTAAAGAATGTTCAACTGTAGTACGCTCTCTCAATTCTTGACGACCAATAGTAGTGGATTGACGCGCTCGCAACTCTTGCATTAAGGCTTCATCAGCATGAATTGATATACTGCGTCCTTTTTTACTGTTCGTACAGTCTTCCCTCAGAGGACAAATTGCACATTCACTCTCAGGAAAATGAACAACTTTTCCGGGTTCAAATGGGATACTTACCTGATTTGGGCAGCTAATTAAATGCGTATCCCAGTCTAGGAAAAAGGCATTTTTATCAAACCGGCCATAATTTCTGACCGGCCACGCCTTACAAAATATTTTTAATTGCTCATCCCGCTGTGTGACCCAATGACTGGATAAATAAGCTCGGTCAATATGTAACTCAGCTAGGTGAGGATTTTGGAATCTTAAGTCACTTTCTAGGTCAACCGTAGCAGCAGATTCTGGAGTATTTGCTTTCGTCAAAGCCACAGCCCGAACTACACCTATATCTAAATCTTTGAGGACGTGACGTTTATACCCATCTATTTTCTTAGAGCGGCTTTTCCGTCCATGCCGCATATCTGGGTCTTCAATAGAAATGCGACGGTCTTTGGCCACCCCTTTGGTGAGAATAGGAGTTCCTTGAGAGTCTAAAGTCACATTTTGGGATTCAATGAATCGAGCAATATCCAGAGTTTCTTGAGCCACTTCAATTTCATCACAATCGGACTGACATTGCATCCATTCTTCTACAGAATCTAAGCTGTTTAGGATAATTGAAAGTGCGTTTTGACGCTCGATTGGATCATCCCAGTTTAAGTCTAAGGCAGTTTTTAAGCTGGAACTCTTGAGAATTGGCGCACCGACTTCATCAGCCATTTCTGTCAGCCCCCGCCCCTGCTGACGAGCTATCACACTCACTGCCTTACGCAAAGCATGACCCAATAGATTATATGTATCTTCGACTTTACCAGCTCCCCATAATGGTGAGGAATCTAAGGCGACTCTTAATTGAGATGAGCCAAACCCACCTTTTTGTTTAGCAATTTCTACGGTGCGGTCAATTAAACGTTGGTCGAGTTCTTTTTTGATTAACCCCTTCCGGAATCTAATTAAGGTAGCTTTACTGAAGGGTGGAGTTTCGGAACCCAGACAATCTAAAACCAACTGCCAACGTTGATCCATTACCATTTCTTCTATCACTTCATCATCGGAAATCCCCATATAGGCTTGAAGGATTGTTGCCAACGCAAGTTGTGCAGGAGGCACTGGACAGTTGCCAACAGTGCTGTCTTTAAAAATTGTAGCGAGTTCGTCTTGGAATTCATCATTAAATATGGATGAACGGTTCAGCCGAAGAAATGTGAATAGCTTGGCTCTTTTGATGCGTTTGATAATCAACGCTTCTGAGTCTGACAGTTCAATGGGAGGATGCCATGAGGCAGGACGCATAAAATTTCTTCTTTCTTCCTGATTGTTAGAATTTAACCGGCTTCTCAATTCACTTATCATAGACCTTTAGTTTTGTCAAGTCCGAATACTGAACCGGCGCCCTAGGACTTCAGTTTAAAGCTGCGTGTACTCTCAAGCAGCTAAATATAGGAGAAGGGTTGGAAGAAGCAATAGAAATATGGTTCCAGGCTCAGCAAGCCCCCTCATCGAGCAACACCAGCAAAAAGGGGGGCGAGTGAGAGATCCAGATCGAGAAAAAGAAGAGCTTGGCAATCCCATCAACGAACCCGTACAAGCGTATAACCTAAAAGAAGCGAAAAAGAAATGCCAACAGCTAGCAACTGAATATGAACGGTCTCTTGCAGATGTTCGGCCTGAAGGCAAAGCCTGGTTTCGCTGCTACTTTCAGTGAGGGAAAATCCATGAAAATTCGAGAATCAGTTGGTCAAAGTGTATGGAATCATTCTGAGGGTTGGTGCTGCGAGCCTCTTGACCCCATACCGCCCGGTCATATTGCCCTAGCCGTTGAAGCGATAGATATTAATCTTGTAGACTGGGATATCGAAGAAATTGGCGAAAAAGCAGGTTTTGATATTCAGTACAAATACACGGGAGTCAATGACCCGAAAGATTCATCTTTAGCTTGCGTAAGTCAGTTTGTGGGTATCTATGAAGACTTCTCAAAGCTCGATCGCGATTTGGAAGCTTTGATTGCAGCCGGCATCCCGCGTCATTTATTTAAAATACTGACTGACAACGATGACATCGATTTGAAGCCTGTAACGCAATACCTCAAAGCAGTTTCCTAATGTTTTGGGTGTAACGCAATTGTTGCTTTTTCAAAGTGCGTGAAGCGGAGCTATCCCGTAGGGAATCGCCCTTATTTTCCTAAAGTGCGATCGCCCTACAATAATGTCAAATATATTCAATCCTTCCGATCATTTCTTGAGGTGTATAGACTTCATAAATTAAAATCAAACTACGGATAATCTCGCCAATAGAACGAGAATTAGGAGGACAATAGACAATTCCCGGATAATCGGTGGTATCACTTGCCATAATTAGAAAATCATCATCCTGAGTTAATATCACGCGCTGCTCTTAGCGAATAAACGCTAGGTGTGACTCATCGCTTTTAGTACGCAACCCTGCATCAACTGTTGTCGTCACATCTATCCCGTAACGACGTAAACCGCGCGCAATATTAGAGTCAATATGTTCGTCTAAATGAAAACGAATTTGCTCACTCACCTCTAATTGCCCTCAATTTTTCTTGTAACGGAGATGGTGGACTATTACGCTTTAATTCTTCCACAATAGCTCGACTTTCAGCCGTGCGACGATCGATTTCTTCTCGACGATCGTAATAATAGGTCATTGCTGCATGAACCGATGCCAGTGGCAGATCGTACTTTCCCGCGATTTCTTATATAGAAATCCCCATTTTGAGATACATTTCGGCGATGTGTGCTACAGCAATTCGATGACCGGCAATGCACGGCTTACCACCAAGTACCCCAGGCGTAATTTCGATATGTTCTGTGATGACGGATTCCTTAGACATTATAGTTTAAGGCTATTAATTGGTAATTTTTAAGCTCTTTAATATTAGCACAAATAGTCACAGTTACAGGAAATTGTAGGGTGCGTTAGACATTAATTCTTTCGATTTCAACAGGTTGGAAGGATCAGACGCACCCTACGGACAGTATTTCGATCGCCCCCACCATCAACTAGATGCAAGCTAGATCCAGTCCGGCCTGAATCGCGGGGTGTCTAGAAGTATAGAATAGAGGTTGCGGAACCGGCACACCGCCCGATCGCTCGCCCCCAGCAATTTGTTACCCTAAAAATAGAATCTCCCCTCCCTCAACTCCCTCCCATGAACAACGCTTCTCCCCTGATTCAAACGATAACTCCAGAACGCTGGGCCGGGTTTAGTATGGACTTTATAGGGGCGGGTTACACGGGTTTGTTGGTCAAAAACGGCCGCGCCGTGCGTACCCTGAAATCCGGGCGGCATTTCAGCTTTGCCCTTCCCCTGCTGGAACAGTCTCAAATTGTCCTCGTAGACACCAAACTCCGCAATTTGGAGGTGCAGTCGCACGGAGATTTTTTGTCTAAGGATCGATTTTTAATTGATGCCACTCTGACCGTTATTTATCAAGTTATAGATCCGAAACGGGTAGCTTTGGAATTGTCCGATCCTATAGGTGCTTTAGCAAGTGCAGTTAAGGATTGTATGGGATTAGCGATCGGGCAAATACCCCTACAACAGCTTATTAGTCAAGGACGGCTGTTGCTGCGCCAAAATTTGCTCGATCGCGTCCAAGATTTTTATACCCTGGGTTTTAACTTAGAAGACGTGCGAATTGGCGATGTCAGCTTTCCCGAAACCAACGGAGTTATTCGCCAAGTTGAGGGAATGAGTGCCCGACAGGAAGCAGAAAATGCCGCCGCCCTGCAAATGAGAATTGCCGAAGCAGGCCGCCCGATTGTTCCTCAATCTCCCGTACAGCAGTTAAACTTAATTTCAGGTAATTCTCCTGCGAGTCTTCCAGCTTCAGACACAGCAGCAGGGTTCGATCGCGATTTACAACAACTAACACAACAACTTGCTCAAAACAGTCTCCCTGCTGGGAGAAATCCTCCCCAACTTGCACCAACTGTACTCGCAAGCAGCGATCGCCAAACAACCGCATATTTAATCTACAAACTTTCTGGAGAGGCGATCGCCCTAACAGCCAATCCCTTTACAATTGGACGCGAACCGACCAACACTTTAGTATTACAAGATCCGCAAAGTTCGCGCTACCACGCTCAAATCCGCCGCGCCACTGACGAAATTGGCAAACAGCGATATCAGCTTGTCGATAGCGGCAGTTCCAACGGCACTTTTGTAGGGGGGCAGAGGCTGGCTGCTAACGAGCCTTTTTGGCTACCAAATGGTTGCGAAATTGCGATCGGCGACCAAAAATGGATCTTTCAAAATTCGTGAGTGAAAGATATGAAGATGTTTTTAAACAGCAGATAAAGACAAATGAATCCCATCAGCATTCATCTGTGTTTATCTGCTGACATCTGCGGTTAAAAAATCCCAATCAACGTAACTTGCTTTAAACGATATACAAGTAAAAAATGCCGAATCTACCGTCAATATGAATGTTTTTTTAAACCGCAGATAAACACAGATAAACACAGATAAATTCCATCGGCTTTCATCAGTCAGGTTTCTGTAGGGGCGTTACCAAGAGTCCCCGCCATTCCCACACAGCTTGACCGAAAGCATCCAGGATACCCGCCACGTGATTCATCCGTCCAGAAATAAAAAACCTGTATCCAATAAATGAGCCCCCGAATTTATCCGTGGGGTCAATGCTTCAATTCTAAAATCTAAAATCTAAAATCTAAAATCGATTGACACCTTCTCCCTCCCCAATTCCCTATA
The DNA here is from genome assembly GCF_036705125.1 of Microcoleus sp. B7-D4. Taxonomy (NCBI): domain Bacteria; kingdom Bacillati; phylum Cyanobacteriota; class Cyanophyceae; order Oscillatoriales; family Microcoleaceae; genus Microcoleus; species Microcoleus sp. B7-D4. The sequence continues at coordinate 58,341 of NZ_JAUBTT010000010.1, read as the reverse complement.
CTCCCAGGTAGAAGTCTCTTGCCAACCCTAGGGGGGATATCTCCACAAGCATTTCGAGCGACAATTTGTCAAGATGGAAAATATAAGTAGAGGACAACCTGATGAACTTTTCTATACAATCTGTTTACAACTGGTATCGCGACACCCTCCGCAACCCCAAATACCGCTGGTGGATTATTCTGGGAACCCTGGCATATCTGGTAAGCCCGATCGACATTGCCCCAGACTTTCTCCCCGTCGTTGGACAAATTGACGATGTGGCAATTGCAGTCTTGCTGATTTCCGAAGTTTCCCAAATGGCGATCGACTACTTTAAATCCCGCCAAACAGAGACAGCTTCAGCATCCGAAGCCACCGGTGCCAATTATTCAGAAGCCAACGGCAGCACCGTTGACGTAGATGCAGTTTCTGTAAAATAATTGCCAAAAATAATCGAGCGCTACAACCCCGACTTCTTCAAGAAACCGGGGTTTTTGTTTTTTAAATGGCAACTGCTCAGATCGTGCTCCAAAGCTGGTAATTTTAACTATGATCCATCTGTGCTAACAACAAATTTTTATAGATGAAGTTTAGCGAAATAGTACAAAAACTTAATTTAGCCACCAGTCGCACCCTCACAGCGTCGGTTGCTACCGATCCAGAAATTACAGGCGCGGCCCCTGTTGATGAAGCTGCATCGGGCACAATCAGTTACATAGAAGGTGCTAAATTTGCCGTTCATACAGCCACTACAAATGCTTCGGCTTTAATTTTGCCCTTAGATGAAAGTCTTCAAGCTCAATGCGACGATCGCAATATTGCTTGGGTTGCCGCAGCAGATCCGCGATTGCTGTTTGCTGAAACGATCGCCATTTTCTATCAACCGTTTCGCCCAGCATCCGAAATTCATCCCTCAGCCGTCGTTCACCCCTCAGCAGAAATTGGTGAAAATGTCTATATCGGCCCCCACGTCGTTATTCAAGCAAAAGTCAAAATTGGCAGCAACGTTTGCATTCATCCAAATGTCGTAATTTACCCAGATGCGGAAATAGGCGAAGGCACTGTTTTACACGCTAACTGTGTCATTCACGAACGTACTCGCATCGGGGCAAATTGCGTGATTCACAGCGGTGCGGCGATCGGTTCCGAAGGTTTTGGGTTCGTGCCGACAGCCACAGGATGGGTGAAAATGGAGCAGTCTGGCTGCACTGTATTAGAAGAGGGCGTTGAGGTTGGCTGCAACAGCACGATCGACAGGCCCGCTGTCGGAGAAACCCGCATCGGCCAGAATACAAAAATCGACAATTTAGTACAGGTAGGTCATGGCTGTCAAGTAGGGAAAAATTGCGTTTTTGCCGCTCACGTTGGCATGGCTGGCGGAGTAAAAATTGGCAACAATGTAATTTTGGCAGGTCAAGTAGGAATTGCCAATCAAGCCAAAATCGGAGATGGGGCGATCGCCACTGCTAAAGCCGGAATTCACAGCGATGTGCCCGCAGGTGCGATCGTGACGGGCGTTCCAGCAATTCCGCATAAATTATTTCTCAAAGCCGCAGCCGTCTACAACCGCTTGCCCGAAATGTACCAGTCTCTGAGGCAAATTCAGCGCAAGCTCGATCGGTAGTCAATTGGCAGTAGTCAGTTGGCAGTTGGCAGTTGGCAGTTGGCAGTTGGCAGTTGGCAGTAGTCAGTTGGCAGTTGGCAGTTGGCAGTTGGCAGTAGTCAGTAGTCAGTAGTCAGTAGTCAGTAGTCATTAGTCATTAGTTATTAGTTATTAGTTATTAGTCATTAGTTAACAGTCAACAGTCAACAGTTAACAGTCAACAGTCAACAGTTAACAGTCAACAGTCAACAGTCAACAGTCAACAGTCAACAGTCAACAGTTAACAGTTAACAGCCAACAGTCAACAGTATTATAGTTGCAACCCCTTAAATGTGGAATAGTATAACTAACCTGCGACTGCTGTCGCCGTCAATACCAGCAATTGTCAAAATAATCTTCTTTTTCTTGACTTGGATTGTTGTGTGGCTGCCCATAGCAATTGTGCTGGCGATCGCCCTCAAATGGCATCCGCCCCAACCCCTGGGAAACAAAAAATTACCTTTACTAGCTTCCCTCTACGTGATTGTCCCCTTCATTTTATGGGCGACAATGTGGATTGAAAACACCTCTTTTACCAATTGGGGTTGGGATTGGCAACCCGCAGTTTTGATGTCATTAATGCGGGGATTAGGATTAGGAATAATTAGTTTAGTAATTTTATTCGGTCTGCAATTAACCGCAGGCTGCATCGAGCTAAAAAAAAGCGAAAATTCCACAGAAACAGGCGAAAAAACAATTAATTTTTGGACTTTAATTTTTAGCCCTGCTAGTCTGCTGACTCTGTTATTAGGACTGTGGATTAGCGCCACAGAAGAGTTAATCTTTCGCGGCTGCTTGCAAACGATACTCCAGCAAGATTACTCAGTGCTAATCGCAGCAGCGATCGCCAGTTTCATTTTCGCGATCGCCCACCTAATTTGGGCCGCCAAAGAAACTCTACCGCAACTGCCCGGATTGTGGCTGATGGGGATGGTTTTAACATTAGCCCGCATCGCCGACAATGGCAGTTTAGGATTGGCGATCGGCATTCACGCAGCTTGGATTTGGGGTATAACTACCGTAGATACAGAAGGCGCAATTAAACCTACTTCTACCGTACCAGAATGGATTACAGGAATCGCCGCCAAGCCCCTAGCCGGTGCAGCCGGAATTCTGTTATTGCTAGCAACAGCAGCCGTGCTTTTGTTAATTTAAATAAGACTTACCCTAATAAATGCGGTTTCTTATAAAAGATTGGCTCTCCTATATTTGTGGTATAAATGATAGTATAGCAATCCTAAATCATTTGTGAATTTCTTACTCCCTCCCCTTAGCAAGGGGAGGGTTGGGGTGGGGTTAAAAAATTTATGGCTGCTGCAAGAATTGCTATATAAGCGTCTTCCTCATCCGGGATATGGGGATCGCACCACGAGCATTTTTATTCTGCTGAGCACCATAAACTCAGGAGATTTGGATTATGATATCAATTCCGGTGGCACTCCTCATAATAGTTGACTGTTAATTGTTAACTGTTAATTCGAGGTCGCCAAACTCAATGATGGTTGAGTGTTGAATGTTGAGTCGATTTTACGCCCGACGATCAAGCGCGGATTTGATATGATATCTACTCTCTTGAATCAAATATTCAAAGGACGTGATGGCGGTGGTGGCATGGGCGGTTTAGCGATCGCCAGAGACTTAGAATAGCGAGCCTCTAAAACACCACTTCTAAACTGAGCCACTTTTTCTCCCTTCCTGTGAAATACTATCACATTAACCCGACTGCTGTAAATAGTCAGATACCGCTGTTTGACAATGAAGGCAAGAATAATAAAGACAACACCGATAAAAATACTGAGAGTCGGAATTCCTAACCAAAATAGCCACCAAGTACAACCCTCTCCTGTTTCAATCGCTCTAACATCCTCAATCGGAATAAACACTTCTTTTGTTTCTAACCCGAAAAAAGATTCCGAGCTAATTTGTAACATTTCGCCTGCCAATTTAACCGTAATTGTGCCATTACTTTGAACGGGAACAATCCCCACAATTTGACCAGGTGTACCGCTGATTTGGATGAGTTGATTAGATTTCATATTTATTGTCTATTGGCGGTTCGGAAAAGCTATTAGATCGCCTCGTTTTAGGGTTTAGCACGTCCGAAGAATTGTATAACAACAACCTCGACCTATTTGTTGACTCAAACTTGCTCTCCCTATCGCCACAAGTACCACTAAAACCTCCTGCGTATAATAGGCAAGCTGATGCCCATAGCTGTAAGGTAAATCTAACTTGCTGGCAACGGGTTTGAGGACATCTGCTGCTTCATCTTTATTAACTTGATGTCCCTTGAGTTGATTGTACAAATACTCCACTACTTCACAAGTAATGTTTTTTGTAAATACGATTGTAGGTCTTTGAGCCTTAATCACATCTACTCGATAGTTTGAGCCTTCACGGTAGACTAGGTGGCAGTTGCGTAATCTAACCTCTCCAATCAATTCGCTCTCCATCTGTTCCTCCTATTTGATTCTCTAAGCACTTAGCAGAGATATATATTGGGCAATTTACAAATAAAATTGCTCATCTGATGTTTACTAAAACCCAAACTCTTCCCCAAGTCTCCGCCTCAAATCTCCAGATAGTGGTAATTGGCGGATTTCTTGGCAAATTGCAGCATGAGATTCTCCATTTTGAATGCGCTGCCTGTAGATTCCAATTAACAGCGCTTCAAGACCGTACTTAGATAACATTTCTGTCGCTAAACCGATGATGCCCAGCAAGGCAATACCACCGAACATTCCTGCTGGCCCACCTAACATTGCCAAAGCAGTCGTAATTGCGGCAGCTCCTGCAAAACCTGTAGTTGCCATCACAATTAGAAGTAAAATTACAGGCAATCCTAGTCCAGCAGCTTTCCTAACAAACTCGTCCATAATGTTGCTCCTAGTCTGTATATAGAGGAATTAAAAATCCGATAATTTGGTTTTTTTGCCTTGACTTCCGTTTAACAAAGGGATTCAATGAAAGAAGCCCCAAATTTTACTTACTTATTTCATGAATTTTTCCTAATTTATTGAAGGATTTGGTAGGTGTTTAAGTTTGGTCTCTAGTATCTTACCTAGTCCCACTCCAAAAACTTGATAGACAAATCATTGGGCGTTGCTGAATCAAGGTATGAATGCCCCAGGAATGGGAAGATCGTGAAATTTCAAGTAATGTATTAATAACTTAATAGAATGCTTGAGCATTTTCTCACATTTAGAATAACAAAGAGTCTTGCGATGTAGTCTGGCTAAATAATGTCTTAGTCTTGTATTTTCCCCTTCTACTCGTGTCATATAAGTCTTACTGATAATCTGATCGCCATCAGGAATAAACATGGGATATACAGACCATCCATCAGTTACATAAAAATAGCATTTCCATGCACTTACTTTGTCCCATAATGGTTCAAATGTCTTAGCACTATGCTCCCCTAATACCCATCCTAAAATTCCTGGTTGAAAGTGGTCAACCGCTGCCCACAACCAGATCTTGTCGGTTTTTTTTTACATAAGTTTGTAATTCATCGAGCTCACCCACTTCTGGAATGACTTCAGGGTCATAAACATCTGGTAACAGTTTTCCGACTTGTTTTACCCAATTTATTACTGTCGTATGATGAACTCCCTTAACTCGTTCTATCGCCCGTAAACCCATACCATTGACGTACATTTTTAGGCAATCACGTTTGATGCTCTCGCTATAACCTCGATGGGGTTCATACTGATTGATGAATTGACGACCACATTGGACACAAATGTGATTCTGTTTTCCTTTCTTCTTGCCGTTCTTACGGATATGGGTTGATTTACATTCTGGGCATTGCATAAATTATTCCTCCTATTCATACTCTAAGTCAGCAACGCCTAATTTTTCTTTATTTACGGCGGTCGCACTCCGTTCAAGTCGATGCTCTAGTTCCTCAACCGTTTCCTGGATTTGTACCTGAAGTTTGTTCGCCATATTGGATTTCCTCTACTTTTACCCTATATTTTAGTGTACCTTCATAGTGAATTGGTATGATTAACTATGAAGTTTACTTTATTTGCCCAAATGGAATTATCGAGCCGTACCCCAACCTGAGTAATTCATTAAGTTATTTATTTTTCATTCCTATGATGCTGAATCAAAATCTAGCAGGTTAACGTTCGCGCTCACCGGACGCAGATAAACTTTGCATCTCAACCTATCGACTGGTGCATTCCGGTGCAGCGCGATTGTTAGGTGGTGCGCGTACTTATCTCTGCTGTGAATAACAAACTCTATTCCCAGGGATTATCATCTGCCCATGACTCTTCACTATAGTCATCATGTATTGGAAAGGAACCGAAGCGGCTGTTTTCGTATTCACGTCGATGATATCCAATATACTTGCTTCCATCCATTCGATCTACGCTGTTGCAAGCATACCAATCTACATAGTCATCAGACTCATCGTTAGATTCTTCGCTATCGACAACAGATTGTTGATCATGATGAACTTTCTTCAAATGATTTTTCAGCCGATCAAATCTTACTAAAGAACGACATTTTGGGCATTGAACCAACTTCTGTGAACTGCTCATTTCTAAAACCTATCAGTGTATGGAGTGAATTGGACACAAATGTGATTTTGTTTTCCTTTCTTCTTGCCGTTTTTACGGATATGGGTTAATTTACATTCTGGGCATTGCATAAATTATTCCTCCTATTCATACTCTAACTCAGCAACGCCAAATCATTGTTACTACGATCGCCTAGTTGAAGAGCATTATCCATAATTTCCCTGAATTCATAACCCTGATTGCGAGCTAATACACCCCCAAGCTTAACAGTCAAAAATTCGACTACAGCCCCGTCTCGTTTATCGATAAATTGGACGCTGATAGACTGAACTTTAGCCGTCTTACTTTGCTTGTTGGTCAACCGCCCTACCAGAAATCGCTGAGTTCCTGTATTTTGCATCGCTAATCCAGTTAACTCCAGTCCATTCACAAGCTGAACCCTAAAAGGGTCTGGCTTCCGCGTGTTTTCAGGTGGTTTGGGAAATCGACAAAGCCGATCGAGAGATTCATACTGTTTTCTTTCAGAATTCAACTGAAAACACCCCGGATATTCTTGGGCGATCGCCCTCGGAAACAGATTGAAAACAGACAGAAGCGCGATCGTCGGTAAAGCGGTTATCAACTTGACGCACCTAAACATGGCCTTTTACTCTCCAATCAGCAACGATGCTCGTAAGTTGTTTTAGTCCAGCAGTTTTCACAGGTAAATCTGGTTTCGACCTCCACTGATTAACCAGGGTCAAACCCAAAAATTATGCAAAACTGAGGGGGAAACTGTATTCAGGTTCGCTGAACTCAGAAAGCTCTCCGGCTGTACCGACTTTCTGAAACGTCCACCGCACCTAACTGAGATTAATGTATCAAGCATAGTTCTAGTTTGTCAAGCTAATGCTCACAAAAATCTCATTAAATGAGATAAAACCCTCAAAAGTCGATTTCACAAGGCTCTAGACCCTCTAACGGCAACTTAACTAAGCTCTCAACCTTTACAAATAAAGTAGCATGACCTAGAAATGGCTCCAAATTTCAGCCGATCGCCCCTCAACTATTCTGTTGTCTATCTCATTTATCTCTTTCTAAGTGAGAAAAAAGCCCATATAATCAAGTTACAGCCCAGAAGCCTCTGTTTCCACTGCCAAAATTCCTGTGTTCGCTGATTTCGCGCGATCGCCCCGTCCTTTCCCAGCTATCTTTGAGTAGAACCGCCAGCTTTGTAATACCTGTATTCAACGTAGTATGAAACTTCCCGAAGATTTTTTAATAACTTTAGCCACTAAAGTTGGCATTTCCGAAAACGAATTTGAAGTCTTATCAAGAGCAATCAAAGGCGAATCCATGTCTGATATTTCAGACCAGCTTCGCGTTCGCAAAGATGCCTTACAAAAACGCCTGGGAGAAGTGTATAAAAAATTTGAAGTTCAAGGTGCTGGGCCTGGAAAATTAGCCAAACTCCAGCAAATTCTCGTAACTGAATACCAGAAACAAGTTTCCACTAACCGTCACGATGCCACAAGCGACCGCGAAGTTGCTCCAACCGTAGAGAATACCCGCTTTCAAGACACAACTATCCCTCAATTCTCACCGCGTATTGATTGGGGAGAAGTCCCAGCTAAAGAACCTTTTTACGGACGCAATTCCGAAATAGAAACTCTCCAAAAATGGATAGTAACAAACCGTTGTCGAGTAGTCACAATTTGTGGCATGGGAGGGATTGGCAAAACAGCATTAGCTACCCAAACTCTACAACAAATTCAAGGGGAATTTCAAACCATAATATGGCGAAATCTCGCCACCTCTGCCCCCCTTGAAAAACTCTTGCCAGAGCTATTGCAATTCCTATCTCATCATTCACAAATCGACCTTCCCAAACCCAGCAACTCACTCATCGCCCAATTAATAGAACATTTGCGTTTAACCCGCTGTTTATTAGTCTTCGATGAAGTCGAAACTATCCTCGAAAGCGGACAGCTAGCAGGACACTACCGCCCCGGAGACGAAAGTTACCGGGAACTCTTCCAACAAATAGCACAAACCTCTCACCAAAGTTGCCTGCTTCTCATCAGTTGGACTCACCCTATAGAAATCGATAATTTAGCAGAAGAAACCTTACATTGTCGAGCTTTAGAACTGAGTGAGTTACCAGAAAAGGATGCCAAACAAATCATTTTATCCGCCCCCCAAGTTTCTACTTCAGAGAGTAATTTACTATCAGAACTCATTTACCTATATGGCGGCAATCCCCTCCTTTTAAAAATAGCTGTCACTCACGCTCAAGATATGTTAGCCGGCAATTTAGCACAACTCATCAAAAAAACTCCCTCGGTTATTGAGGGCATTGTCCGAGATTTCTTTGAGCATCAATTTCAGGATTTTTATGAATTAGAAGTAAAAGTGTTGTCTAGTTTGGCAAGCAATAAACCCGCCACCATTAGCGAGTTGCAATCCAGTCTACTATTTGCTGAAGACTTATCAGAATTGAAACTGGCTATAGAAATTCTAATTGAGCGATCGCTCCTGCAAGCCCTCACCGAGTCCGGGGAAGAACGCCTGACAGTCAGCCCGCAGGCTAGGCGATTTGTCACCCATCAATTAATTGCTAAATACCTGAATCAAATTGGTTACAAGAAATACTTAGAGAGTGAGTTACAGACGGCCAAATGTTATTTAACACAAACCCTTCGCTACAATCCAGAACTGCCAGCAGCTAACTACAATTTAGGGTCAACCTACGAAAAACTCGAAGATTTGTCCAACGCTCGCCAGCACTACAAAAAAGCAGCAGAATATAAAAACAGTCGCGCTGCCGGTGCGGCTGTCAATAATTTAGCTCGATTGGAAATTCTCAGCGAAAATTTTGACATAGCGGTAGAGCTAATTCTCTCCATTTTGCCAAAAGTTAATGACAAAATGGTGCAAGTCACGCTCCACAAAAATCTGGGATGGGCTTATCTAGGAATGCAACTTTACAGTGACGCCGAGACTCATCTGGAAAAAGCAATTGAATTAGGTAACTCCTATGCTGTTGCACACTGCTTGCTAGCACAAGTTCTCGAAGCAAAAGGGGAGACAACAGCAGCTCTTTCTTGCTGGCAAAAATGCCTGAATTGCTCTGCCCAAGGCCAACAACAAGAAGGTATGGCGTGGAAACTTCCAGAATTAAGTATTTGGAAGAGCTTTGCCCGCGAGAGGCTCAGTGCTTCGGGCCGAGAACCTAATTAATTAAATTTTAATTAAATTACAGTAGGGTGCGTCAGTAGTTCTCAGTTTTTCGCTCCTACTTCACCATTTAACTAGCTGACGCACCCTACTGAAAGCTCGCTAGCAATTAAAGTTATTTAGGATCGCAAATTAAATAACTTACAATTTTAATTGTTATTGTGGGACGGGCGGGACGCCCATCCCACAAACTTGTGGAAGTTATTTATTTCTCATTCCTTAGTTCGGAGGAACTATCGGATCGTCCTCTCCAGAAGTGCATTTTGTTCTGCGCTCAACTTGGGCAATTTCCATCAAGGGATAACTACCAACGGCTGATACTAAACTTGCCTCTATATTGGCAATGATTTCTCCCGCAGCATTGGGAACCCCCATTGCTAATAATGTCAGGGGGGTAGATGAAACTATAGGTATCACAGCTCGTTTCTCCGTCAAAGAAAGGGATAAGGGAGAAGCTAGTTGGCCAACTGCGCTCTATTATTAACCAGGGGGTAGGGAAACAATTATGCAAAATTTTAATAAAAAAATTCCCCTCATCAAGCTGCAAACCTTCTCAGTGCTTGCTTTACGGATTATTGAATTTTCTGTAAATCGTACATTGAGACGCAATTAAATCCTAGGCAGGGTACATCTCTGAGGTAAAATTAAGTCTAATCCTTTAATTGCTCAGGCATAGTCTCATGCCAATTCCCAAACTTAGTGAAGCGACGATCCAGCATAATACCTCTGCCGCCTCCCTCAAGCGCGGTGAAACTTACTATTTAGCGGGTAATGTTACTAGCGCTGTCCTGCGTGGCAATATTGTGCAAGCAATAGTGGAGGGTTCTGCTGTGCAACCTTACCGTATTACGATAAACTTTGATGACGCTAATGTGGCATCATCAAATTGCACTTGTGCTTACGATCGCGTTGGGTGGTGTAAACATATTGTTGCTACCATGTTATTATGTCTGCGACAACCACAAATAATTGAGCAGCGCCCCACACTGGAACAGTTACTCGATCGCCTCAACGATATACAAACCCAGCAATTAATACAACATTTAGTAGAAAAGCAACCCTCACTCATCGATCCGATCGAACGATACGTTAACTTAAGTGCTATTCCTACGCCTCCACAGCAACCTACTAAAGCACCCCGTCGTACCTCCATTAATCCGGCTCCTTTTAGACAACAAGTACGACAAATTTTGCGAAATGCTGTGCGTTATTTCGACGAGGGATGGGGGGAAGAAGACCCCATTACAGAAGAAGTTTTAGATGTGATTCAGCAAGCACAGGAATTGATTGCAGAGGGAGATGGTAACAACGCCTTAAGCTGTGGAGCATTTAAACCAGTAACGAGGCTAGTAGGGTGCGTCATTCGCGAACCCTTACGCTGAAACGGAAAACCTTAGATGCTGACGCACCTTACGCAAGTCCTTTAAATGCCGAACAGCTTAGTAATTTTACAAGCCATCACCGAAGCCTGCGTTAAAGATTGGGATGACGTAGAAGAATATGGCGCTGAAAGTTCAGATATAGCTAACGCTTTGGATGAAGCTTGGACAGAAGCCATTTTAACGGCTGAACTAACTGCTGAAGAAGAGATCGATCTTCAGGGGATGTTAGAAGCTTGGCAAGATGAATGGGATTGCGATTTCACCATGAGCTTGAAAGCATTACGCCAAGGTTTGGATGACCCCCTAATTCAACAGGTACTTCAAGGAAATATTACGGGGCAAGAAATAGGAGCTAATGACCCACCAAAATGTGCTAAGAACTTAGCATTAATTCGCTTGCAAATCCTCGATCGCCAGGAACGCTATCAAGAATACTTATACTTAGCCCAAGCAGAAAACTGCTCTCAACAATACTTGACGATGTTAAGTCGTTTGGGGAGAGTAGAAGAAGCAGTGGAAGCTGCTGCTACTCAGATGAACTCAGCGGAAGATGCTTTTGCTCTCGCTCAAAGTTTACAAGCACAGGAAGCCCAAGCTGAAGCTCTAAAAATTGCTCAAACTGGGTTGAATTTGTCAGGCAATTGCCTTTATAAACTGGCAATTTGGACGAGTGAGTTGGCTGTTGAATTGGGAGAAAACGAAGTTGCATTAAATTCTAGAATGCGGGTATTTCAAATCAAACCATCCTTTGCCGATTATCTTTTAGTGAAGGAGTTTGCAGGAAACAGTTGGTCAACTGTGAAAGCAAATTTGTTAGCAACTCTGAGAAGTGATAGAAGTTGGGGAGTTTCTGAAGCACAGGTTGATATTTTTCTCTATGAGGGACTTATTGAAGATGCGATCGCTGTTGCTGATGGTTTGAGTGGCTACGAATCGGCACTGATTCACCGAGTAATGGGGGCTGCGATCGCCCACCGCCCCGATTGGACGATCGCCAATGCTTGTCGGCTTGCTGAATCGATTATGGATCGGGGGAAATCAGAGGACTACGATCGTGCAATTAAGTGGTTGGAAAAAGCCCGCGCTGCCTATTTACAAATGGGGCAAAATCTTCAGTGGTGTGCTTATCGTTCTCAACTTATGCAAGTACACAATCGGAAGCGGAAGTTAATGGGGATGCTGAAGAGTCCAGATTTAGATTGAGGCTGAAGTTTACCGTAAACCGGAACAAGTGAAAGCGGCCCAATAAAAAGGGTCAGCAAAAGGGAAATCTAAGCAACTAATTATTTGCAGTCGTTCCAAAGTTTTGTAATTGCGTGTTGCTGTTTCGGCCCGCTTTTCTTCCTCTTGTAGCCATTGTAGATAGTTGGCAGAACCTTCTGGATAGGAATTACGCTGGTTTTCTGCAAACTGGCGATCGCCCTCCGCCTCTTCAAATTTGCGTTCTAATAAATCAGCAAGTTGGGGAGAATAGCAAGCGACAAATTCTGATCCAGAGAGCGATCGCAAATTTATTTGTGCTTGCTGCAATGCTTTTGGGCGGCTACTTCCTTGCTGCCGAAGTTTGTGATAAAAAATTGAAAATAACGCTGTTGCTAAATCATCTACAGCCCACAGCGTGCTCACAACACTCCGAGCACCCGCACATAAAAAGCCCGTCGATAATGTCAAAATATCATCAGTAATTTCCGTAGTTCCTAACCCTGTTTCACAACAGGATAAAAACACATCAACTAAATGAGGCAGCCGCCAGCCCGGTGTCATTAACTGTCCCAAAGTAATGCTACCATCTGCCAATTGCAGTCGGGATTCTAACGGATTATCAAGGCGAGATTGAGCATGATGGCTAGAGATAATTCCCTGGACTTGTAAAGAAAGTTGCCGATAGTTGCTGACCGTTGCTTGGCTACGTCCTCGTAAGTGTTGTTCATTGCGAATATTATACAGTTTGGCAATTTGTTCACCCTCAAAACTTGCACAGGGTAAATCTTCCGTTGCATCTTCCACAATACCATACATTAGTCGATCGTTGACAGGTGGACGTTTGTGGCAAAATTCTAAAACTTGACAACTAGGAGTGTAACGAATTAGAAATTTATCGCCTAAATATTGACCATTTTCTAAGGGTAAAGCAGCAAAAGGAATTTGGTGTAGGCAAAGGTGAGGAACAATAATCAGTTCCTCGATATTATTAAGGTACTGACGAATCAGGTTATCGATTTGCAGACGGCGGGAAAGTTTAGCTAAAAACTGCGGAATTCGATTTCTCCACTTAGCTTTACATTGTAATTGCTCTTGGGCTGATTTACTTGAATCGCCAGAATCTAAGTAGGGTGTTAGCCAATTTTTATTAATCCATTTTTGTAAGTTTTTCCCTCGTCTTCTAGTTATTTTGTACAAATTAAGTTCGGCTTGTCGCAAAACAAATACATATGTATCTTCCTCAGTAGTGTAAAAATTAAGTATTGCTGTAGTAGGGCGATCGATGAGTTCTTGGATAGCGGTTAAATTAGGGGGACTGACTTGAATTTCGCCCGCTAAAACCGGATCTAAACGTCTTAGTTGTTCCCAAATTAGTTGTTTTTCACTTTCTAAACCTTGGATATTTTCACTAATGGCTTCTAAAGCTGCTCTATTGCGTGTACAATCCATATCAATTAGATCCTTAGCTCTAAATGCAATTAACTTCTGCTTTTTACTTGATTTCTTTAAACCGGAACGTTCGCAATCTATCTGTCGTTGAATTCCTTCAAATTCGGCTAAATATTCTTCTACTTCTGAAGGTATATCTCCATGAGAGTAAAGGTCATTACTGGCAATTAAATCTACTAACCGACGAGAGCGGGAACGTTCTACATATTCAAAAGCTTGTGGAAAATTTTTCGTATTAACTAATGCTTGTACAATATTTTCATAAAGATATATATCTTCTCCTAAAATTTCTTGGCGGCGTCGATCGGTATTAGCCCAAACTCGCAATTGTTCTAAAGCTTCAATACCAAGACTATACCCTTCAATGGCTTCTCTCCATAGTCCTAATTTGAAGGCAATTTGACCTAAAACTTGTCCCGAAATCAGACAAAGTTGTGGGAAAGCTTGAGGCGTTCTGACTTTTAATGCTAACTTAAAGTATTGAATTGCTTCGGTAAACTGCTCTAAATTGTGGTAGAGATAACCTAAATTATTTTGTACAGTTGCCCAATTTTCAGGAAAATCTTTGAGAGTATAAACTTCTAAAGCAGCTTGGTAATAGTCCCGCGCCAGTTTGAGGTTTTCGTCAACACTTCCTTGAGTGCGATCGCTATAAGCATAACCTAAGTTTAATTGCACCATAGCCCAATCTTCAGGAAAATCTTTCTGAGTATAAACTTCCAAAGCTGACTTATAGTAAAAAATAGCCATTTCTAAATTTTCAACTTCATTTTCAATAGTGCGCCTCCTATAGGCATTTCCTAAATTATTTTGGATCATTGCCCAATTTTCCGGGTTAATTTGACGGGTATTTACTTGCAAAGCCATTTGATAGTAATTAATGGCTATTTCTAAGTTATTATCCTCATCTCCTAGCAGACGTTCGCTATAAGCACTACCAATTATATTTTGCAGCATTGCCCACTGTTCAGGGAAATCTGAACGAGTATATATTAGTAAAGCATTTTCATAACATTTGATAGCACTTTCTAAATGGTGTAAAGAATCTCCATAAATTCGTTCACTATGAGCAACTCCTAAATGCTGTTGTGTTTCCGCCCACTGTTCAGGATAATTTTCATAATTACGAACTTGCAAGGCATTATTAAAAGCTTCGATTGCTAATTCTATATTTTCGAGACGGCTACCATATTTGCGATTGAGATAAGCAATCCCTACATTATTTTGAATCATCGACCATTGTTTACGATTAAATGCTTTTTGATAAGATTCAAGACAGGTAAGATAAAGAACAATAGCTTCTTCTACATTTTCTGCTTGATTCCCTTGAGCATTTCTTAAATAAAAAGTTCCTAAGTTATTTTTGAGCAAACCCCAAATTTCAGGAAATTGACTAGAACAGCCAGCATCTAAAGCAATTTTATAATAGCTGAGAGCTTTCTCAAGGTTATCAACTCGCTCTCCTTTAACTCTATTTTGATAGCCATACCCTAAATTATTCTGAATTTTTAACCAATTTTCTAAATAACTGTCTGGATCATAAATAGTTAAGGCATTTTGAGAAGCAGCAATTGAAGCTTCAATATTTTCGGAGAAATCTCCTTTTAATCTCTCTAAATAAGCAACTCCTAAGTTAAGTTGTATCAATCCCCACACTTCTGTAAAAATCTCAGAATTATACACTTGTAATCCTAATTCATAATATGCAATTGCCCGTTCCAAGTTATCCGAATATTTCCCCGTTGTAGAAAGGTAATAGGAAAATCCTAAATTATTTTGAGTGTTCGCCCAATTGTCGGGATAATCCTCACGATTATAAACTTGTAAAGTAGCCTCTATCAAACTCCTACCTAATTCTATATTCTGTTCTTGACTTCCCTTGAATCTGCTGAGATATGTCGCCCCTAAATCATTATGAATAAAAGCCCATAATTCAGGAAATTCTTCTTTATTACAACTTTGTAGAGCAGTTTGATAACACTCAATCGCTTTCTCAAGATTATCAGCACGATTTTCTATTTTTTGACGGTAAGCATCTCCCATACAAAATTGGATCGTACTCGATTGTTCGGGGAAGTCTTCAGCACTATAAACAGTTAAAGCTGCTTGATAACACTCAATTGCTTTTTGGAGATTGTCGTCTCGATTCTCTTCAATTGTAATATAAGCATTACCTAAGCTCTCTTGAGTTTCTGCCCAGTGTATGGGATAATCAGTATAAGTACGGACTTGTAAGGCATTGTGAAAAGTGGCGATCGCCCTTTCAAGGTTATCTAATTTTTCTCCTTGAATACGATTATAATAAGCTAGACCCAAATTATTTTGAATTCTTGCCCAATCTGTAGGATTATCCTCTTTTGGATAAACAGCCAAAGCAGCTTGATAATATTTAATTCCTACTTCTATATTTTCCGATTCATCTCCCTTAACACGGTGGAGATAAGCCAAACCTAAATCATGCTGAATTTCCGCCGTTTTTAAGGGAAACTCTTGACAATTGCAGACTTTTAATGCTAATTCAAAAGCAGCGATCGCCCTCTCCAGATTTTCTTCTAAATCACCTTCAACTCTGTCAAAATAAACTAAACCTAAGCGATGTTGAATTACACTCCATAATTGCGGTTCATCGGTATCATTACAACATTGTAAAGCTAATTCATAACACTTAATTGCCCTTTCTAAATTCCTGCTACGGTTCCCAGCAAGGCGAATTTGATAAGCAAACCCCAAATGGTTTTGAGCAATCAACCAATCCTGGTGGTAATCTTCTCGATTGAGCGCCGTGGTTACTTGTTGATATCCCGCGATCGCAATTTCAATATTGTTTACACAATCGCCCATAGTAAATTCTTGAATAAGACCACTAAAAGTGCCAATTACAGTGGCTATATCGTAAGCTTCTTCAGACTCTAATTTCGCTAGAATGTCAGTTGCCCAAGTTCGCAAAAACCAATCAAAATTATCATCTAATTTATCTAAATTTTTTTCTAAAATAGGATATACAACTTCTGCATTTCCTTCACTTGCTTCGATTGCTTCCAAAACTTCTAGGAAAAAATTTAACGATTCCTCAGAATTAGCTAATTCCGATCGAATATTAATTAAGTCTTTTATCCTCGTCGCAGCACTCCGCAGCCAGTCAGATCCCTCTTCATTTTCCTCAACTAATAACTCGTTTGCTACCTCGTCCATTACCTCTAATAAACCTTCATTAAGGAGGTCTGAATAGTCATCCAAAATATCTCGTTCTTCACCTTCGGGACAGGTACGTAGCATTTCAATTAGGTGACGATAATCAGAGTTTAGCTGTTCTTTCATGTTACATTTTTTGGGTTAATACCAGTTTTGGTTTCATATCAATTCCGGTTGCACGATCGACATGATATAGAGGAGACGGCAGTCCCGTTTCCCTACCCGGATTAATTTTCGGGAGACGGGGCACTGCGCCGTGTCGAAAGCTGTGGGTAATATTCATTCCGATGGTAGGGGATTTGATATCACAGGAGTGCAAGTATCTGTATCGTTACAAATATATAGGCAAGCGAGCATGATACTCGCATTCCTAAAAAATGCTTTTTACAACATGGGATGTTCTCAGTTTTTTGAAAAAAAATATTTAAGTTTTTGTTTCAATCTCCCAAATTTCTGCTAATTTATTTAGCAGTTTATGGGCTAATTGTTGGCGGTGTAAATCTGCGGAGAGAACTTTTTCTTCTCGACCAATTTCTCCAATAAAAGCCTGTTGTTCAGCAGAAGAATCAACTATTTGATGATGAGGATTAATAGGAAGACTACCGACTAATACATCTGCTCCTGCATACCGCCATTTAAGGGGTTTAGTAGTTCGGTAAATGCGCTCTAATTGAGCGATAATTTCTGAAAAATTTTGTGTTTCTAAGAGTTGTCGCACTTCTACGGCTACTGGATCGTCACTTCTAAAAAACTGATTTCCTAATTCCAGACGATAGAGATGATCGATCAGAGCATCTAAGTTTTGGAGTTGGGCAATCTGGATCTGGCTTGGCAACGGAGAATTATCCAGTGATGGGGTAAATCCTAGCAGTTTCCCTGAGTCTAATGTTTCTCCAAATTCAACTATTACATAGCCGATTCTGTCTTCTATGGCTGCTGGTGGAACTACGATCGCACTTTCTCCAAACCAAACCGGGCGGCATTCTAATTTACCCATCCCTGGTAACACTAAATCAGCAATATCCCACTGGGCACGGACGACTGGATGCCAACTATCGCCTTGAATTAAATCGGGTTCGTAGGCTTGCCATTTGAGGTAACTATAGACAACATAAACTGCTAAAGTATTCACATAAACTCGTTTGGCAGCCTCATGCTTTGTCAATTCAGGAGCGAGTTGCAGAGTTTCGGCAGCAAATTTTCGAGCGGTGCGGTGAGCATCAGTACCTAGTGGAACTGTCAATAGCGTTGGGTTTGTGCTTTGCATAATTTAATCTTCTCTTGTGTATCCTAGCTCTAATGCGATCACTTGGAGCAAGGGGCGACAGTTCCTTTCCCAGTGTGATTTTAGAGTTTGGTAGTTGATGTTAAATTCTTTGGCGATCGCAGTAAACTTGTCAGGCGTGGTTTTAAACAGCACCTTTAATGTGAGAACTTGACAGTTACACTCTGGATGATTTTTAGGATGACAGGAGCGAAATTTCCCATCGGGGTCTTCTTGGACGTATTGTTCTAGCTGTTGAATAATATTCTGATAATTTTCTTGCTCTAAAAGTGCGATATACCCATCCAAACCACTGCGTGTAGGAGTGGAAAAACTTGTTTCTGAAAGCAAATCCAGCAACGCGGTTTCAGTATCTGAGACTCCTATGAGGGCATCTAAACTGTAGGTGGGCGGTTCAGAAGGTAACTTCAAATCCTTAATGCGCCACTTTAGGTAACTATTTATCCATTGTCGTAGTCGTGTTGAAACATTCGGATCGCTAAGCTTGAAGTTCGAGCAAATGCTTTTGTTCACCCATACCCAGGTTTTATTTAAGGCGTCTAAATAATCGGGATGTGCAGATCGCCGTAGTCCGGGAAGTTCCTGTAGTTCGGCGAGCAATCGGTTCATCGCTTTGCGCCTTTGGGAGCTGTTTTGGGGATACTCGCATACCTCCTCAATTAGTTGGCGCAGCAGTTGATCCATAGGTGTTAAATTAATTATTTGAATTCTCAACTCATTGTTGCAATCCTTGGAGATTGTCCGCTAACCAGAGGATGCTCTGTGTTCTGCGTGCACCCGAAAGTTATACAGCATATTCCATGTATATTCGGTACACACAACCTTGTCGTAAGTAAGGTGCGTCGCCACCATTCAATCTGCAAGTTTCATTAAACATGAGCAGCGACGCACCCTACATAACAATGTACCAACAATAGAGCTTTATAGTGTACTTCACGAACCACCGAATATGCTGTAGTTATATCTATTCCGGTTGCACTCCTCATGACTGTTGACTGTTAATCGAAAAACTGAATGATGGTTGAGTGTTGAATGTTGACTCGATTTTACGCCAGACTTTGGAAGCGCGAATATCACAGATTTCAGATTAATTCAAGTGTCGATCGATCGTCACAATCGAAACAGGCCGCAACGCATCAAAACGAGTAGAATTCCCCCCAGCCACAGAACGCGACAATTGCACTTGCACGATTCGGTAACTCCAGTGGGGTTCCCGGCGCACCCGATCGCCCATCCAGCTCAAAACAGTAGCAATATCCTCAAAAGCATCCAAAGCAAGCACGATCGAGCCTCCAGGGAGCAGCCGCAGGGCGCAAACGCCCAAAATTTTAGTCAACCCTCCGCCACTACCGCCAATAAAAATCCGGTGCGGAGGACGCAAGCGGTGCAAGATTTCCGGGGCAGTTCCGTGAATAGAGAACACATTTTGCAGCCCAAAACGGCCGTAGTTGAACTCGATCGCAGAAGTGCCAAAAACCGTTTTTTCGATCGCGTACACCTCAGACTGCGGGAATAAACGAGCAATCTCGATCGACACAGAACCGTTACCAGCACCCACATCCCAGACAACTTGTCCCGGTTGCAAAGCCAATTGTGCCAGCACCAACACCCGCACTTCCCGTTCAACCGTCAAACCAGGCTTGTCGCCACAACCGATAAAAGCTGCATCCGGTATTCCCAACAAAGGCAACTTTTCCAAATCCAAAGGTTCTGCCCTCGCGGGGGACTCGCGCAGCATCACAACCACGCTCAGCGGTGCAAAAGACTCTCCCAGCAAAGCTGACAGAGACTTGCGGCTTACCCGTTCCTGGGCCGCCCCCAAATTTTCGCAAACCCAAAACTCGTAGCGTGTAGGCAAATCTAGAGCTTTCACCAAATTTGCCAGGGTAGCCGGAGTATGAGTTTCGTCCGCGAGCACTGCAATTTTCTCGACACCGAGTTTGAGTTTTGCCGTCAGTTCCTCAAAATAACGTCCTTGAGAGCCAACAAAATGAGCGTCTTGCCAAGGAATTTGCATGCGGTTAAAAGCCAACTGCACAGAACTGACGTGGGGATGAAAAGTCAATTTTTCTGGTGGCAATTGGGCAATTAACAACTTTCCCCAGCCGTAGAACAGCGGGTCGCCGGCCACTAAAATTACGATCGGTCGATCGCGGGGTTCCACCGTCTCCCCAGAGGGATATAATTCGGCTTGGGTCGCCCACCATCGCCGAATTTCCAGAATTGCTTCGGTCAAATCTTCCAACGCCCAGCGCTCTCCGTCGTGCTGGGGAAAATAGCTTAAATGGCGCTCGCTGCCTATTAGCAGAGCCGCCATTTCTACAACCTGCCGCGCCGATTCGCTCAGCCCAGCAGCTCCATCTAAACCTATACCAACAACGTTTACTGTCACTTTTTAAGCAAAAAGTAAAAAACCAGAATTACTGATTTTTCCTGGTTTTTCATAATTTTTTTCCTTGACTTTAATGTCAAACAAAAATAATTAAAGCATGTGAACAAACCAGACGGTCAACTGAGTACAGTTAGACCGAAGGCTTCTTTTTCCTTTTTTTTCTCATGCTTTTTATAGTGAGGTAGTTCCACCCCCACTTGCTAATATAGTATCAGAGTATTTCCAGAGCATCTTGGGGTATAAAAGAATAATTGTCGGTTTGGGTACCTACACCCGACGAGCCTTTCATCACGCGGGCGTAATTCCCAACGGGGTACGGGGCCCAGCGATCTGATTAATCCCCTCTAAATATACGCCCGGGACTTCCCGGCTGGTAGTTAATAGGCAATATCCTGACTATTGCCACAGGGGAGAGGGGGAGAGGGGGAGAGAGACTGGGAGAGTGGGAGATGGGGAGAGGGGGAGATGGGAAAAAATCTTCCTTCTTCCTTCTTCCCTCTTCCTTCTTCCTTCTTCCTTCTTCCTTCTTCCCTCTTCCTTCGTTAAAACTCAAAAACAGGCCATTCCGGTTGCCGGAGATAGGTGGTCATGTCGTCAAACTTCCGCAGTTCCACTCGGTTTACGGACAGTTCTTGCGGCGTGTCCAGCCATTGCTCGTTTAACTCGGACAGCAAAGCGCACAAGCGAGCGCGGTCAAGGTTCGGCCCGATGTCCCCAAAATAAGCCAGAGTAATGTGTGCCGTAAGATGATATTGCTGTTCAATTCCCAAAGCCATTAAATCGGGATTTTGATAGATCGATCGGCGAAACTCCAGAATTTGCTTGTAAGAGTTTTCGTCCGTCGGTGCCAAACAAACACCCACAGCTCTAGTCATCACCATCAACCCCAGCACTATCCAGCGAATCGGAGGGCCGCCCGCCAAGGGTTTACAGGCGGCAAAACGATCGGCCATGCGCGAGCGCAGTTGCTCCTCAAATTCGGGATTTTTATCAGAGGCATCTCGAAAAGCGCTGCTCCAAATTAAATCGGCTACGGTTAAATGGAAGGTATCAGGAGGCAGTGCCACGATCGCACCCTCCGCTATTTCCTGCAATATCCGTTGTTGGCTCGAGTGCAAATTACTATAAAATGCAGCATTTTCTGCATCTTCCCCCGCAGGGGGCGTAATCACCGAATAACCTGGAAAAGGTACAGGATTTCTCCGGCCTGCTTCGTCGGGCTTAAATTTTGGAGATTCCTGAATGTGTTCCACCTGGGACTTGTAGGAGTCCAGCAGCGTCATTCGCGCCACCCGATTTACGTAAGCTTGATAAGTATCATCCAATCTTGATTTCCTCGCGGTGACATACTCCCACACCAAATTTTATATTATGGCGCGGGCTTCCAACAGCCCTATTCAGGATATGTTGGACAAGCCTCGCCTGCAACTCTGATTTTTTTGGCTAGTGAGCGTTTATGCAAATTTACCTGTTTTGGGGGGAAGACGACTTTGCGATGGCGCAGGCTGTGACAAGTTTGCGCCAAACAGTCCTCGACCCCAACTGGGCTAGTTTTAACTATGACAAAATTATTGCCGATTCCGCCGGATCTGTGGTCGAAGGGCTCGATCGAGCCTTAACGCCGCCCTTCGGTACCGGCAGCCGTTTTGTCTGGCTGGCAAATACGACTGTAACGCAGCAGTGCTCTCCTGAACTGTTAGCACAATTTGAACGGACGCTGCCGGTGATTCCCCCTACCACCGTGCTGCTGCTGACATCCGTCAAAAAACCCGACAGCCGGCTCAAATCTACCAAGTTACTGAAAGAGTCCGCCGAATTTCGAGAATTTTCACCGATTCCGCCTTGGAATGACAAAGAATTAGCCCAGCGGGTGCGTCAAGTCGCAGGCGAAATGAACGTAAAATTGACCGCCACGGCGATCGAACTTTTGGCCGAATCCATTGGCAGCGATACCCGCCAGCTATACAGCGAACTCGAAAAATTGCTGCTGTTTGCGGGCAACCGCAGCCAACCTCTGAACCCGGAAGAAGTTGCGGCACTGGTGCACTGTCACGCCCAGAATACCTTCCAGCTAGCCGATGCGATTCGCGAGGGCAATACCTCCGCCGCTTTGGATTTATTGGCAGGCTTAACTGGCCGCAGCGAGCCTGGTTTGAGGATTGTGGCTGGCTTGACTGGTAAGTTTCGGATTTGGCTGTGGGTAAAGGCGATGATCCAAGCGGGCGATCGCGATGATAAAATTGCTCAAGCTCTAGACCTCGGCAATCCGAAACGAGTATACTATTTTCGTCAAGAAGTCAAGAACGCCAGCTTAGAAAAACTGGAAAAAAGTTTGCCCTTGCTGCTAGACTTAGAAGCTTCTTTAAAGCGCGGCCGGGAAGAAATCTCAACCCTGCAAACCAAAGTTATAGAACTTTCTAGCTTGTTTCGCTGATGCGCGACAGGGCACAGGAGCGACCCGTTACTGTAAATTTTTACAACAAATTTCTTTCTTCGGCTATGTGCTTGATGCCGGCTCGCGGGCCAAAAGGTCAATAGATACTAGAAATACTCTCAGAATGCCAAATTAGAAGTTAATGTGGTAAATAAATATTGTCCGCCGAATGCCGATCGGTTAATATTATTTGCCGGCTCTCCACCCCCCCAAAAAAAAGAGCGCTACCCATGACACAACAGAACCCGCGGGAACTGCTCAAGCAAGGCGATCCAAAAGCGATCGCATCTAGCATCAACCGTACACTCAAACCCAAAGGCATCAACGCCGATGTGACGCGGGACAACGGCTGCCTCCACATAATTCTGGAGGCAGACAAAGTACCGGATCAAATGGTATTGGTCGATTTCATCCGCACCGGCATGACGAAGCTGGGACTCGAATCAATTCACACTGTAAAGGTTTACGGGCGTCGAACAGGTGACGGTGAGCCTGCGTGGGAAGATGAAATTGATCTGATGCCTGCAGATTCAATGCCTTACCCCTTGGATAGTGGAATGCCTGACGAATCTGTAGGTTTAGATGATGTCGAGCCAGAAGAGGAAGACTATTATCAAGAAGGAGAATTCGATCGAGATGACGACGAGGAAGACGAAGACGAAGACGAAGATCAAGCCCCGCCTCCGAAAAAACAATTTCCCAAATGGGTAATACCTGTGGGTATCTTAGTACCTCTGGCGGCGATCGCAGGGCTTTTCTTTACTAAAACTTTCCCCTTCGGCGACTCGAACCCAGAACCCATCGCCCCCGAAGCTGCTTCCCCTTCCCCGAAACCCGCATCTCCCGCGTCTAAAGCCGCCGCATCCTCTCCGGGTGCATCTCCGGGCACCCCACAGGCAGCCTCCCCTGCACCAAAACCCGCTCCCACTGCTGCTGCGCCAGCAAGCCCAACTCCGACATCTCCACCACCCAAAGCTGCTGCTGCATCTCCGGCGCCCAAGGCAGCCTCTCCTGCACCAAAACCCGCCGCGCCTAAGCCTGACTCTTGGAGAGAAGCCGTTAACACAGCTCAGAAGGCAGCAATTTCGGCCCAGACGGCTCAGTCTCAAAATGAGTGGATCGCAGTAGCAAGCGAGTGGCAGCAAGCCGTTAAGCTCATGAGATCCGTACCGTCAACCAGCCCGAACTATCAAAAGGCTCAGCAAAAAGCGGCAGAGTATCAGGCTAATCTGATTGTTGCCAACCGCAGGGCGGCAGCAGCGCCTTAAGAGTTTTAAGTTTTGAGTTTTGAGTTGAATACTCGATGTGCTAAAAGTCAAAAGTCTAAAGCCAAAAGTAAAAAATCTTTTTTTACTCAAAGCTTTCTTACCTTTTGACTTTTTTCGATAAAAGTAAGATTCACTGAACAAACACAGCAACAACCCGCTTTCTTGGATAAACCGGGTTGCTAAACACAGAGCTTGATTTAAATCGGTTCTTCCCCTTGATTAAAACGCTGAATTCCTTGATTTTCCTCTACGCACCCAATAGCATCTTTAGGAATATTGAGGATACCTGTAAACGAATTTTGGGTTACTTTCAAAGCTTGTTCCTTATTTTTGTGTTCTGCAAGTTCGCGCTGTAAATTGTCAATAGTCTGTTGAAAGCGAGTCGCTTGTCTGAGCATTTCTTGTTCGGAAAACTCCAGCAATTGCATCAGATTTGCAACTTGAGATTCCAGTAATTTGGTTTCGTAAATATTGTTATTTGTAACAAAGCTGGTAGGATTTTCTGAATATTCAAAAACACTTTGTTTGTCGGGCATGGACAATGCTGTTTTGACACTAAGTGCCAAATCTTTAAACATTTCAGCCGTGCTTTGGGGAATTTTAACTTTCAGGAAAATCACTACCGCAAACACACTTCCTGACGGCAGAAGTCCCCCAAATCCCAAGACAGACTTGACTTGGTAGGGGATAATTAAGGAATTTTGCTCAGGAATAAAGGGGCTGCCTTTTGCCTCTGATACGTGAAAAATATTTAATACTGCGGACTCTAATTGCAGGAACCTTTCTCGCTCAATTCCGAGGAAGGTAGGAATGTCTAAACCAAACTGCCGGATTATTTCCGAAATCGCCGGCATTTGAGCCACTAATTTTGGGCTAACTAATGGAATAGCTGTATTTTTTGCTGCTGTGTGCCGAGAATTCCACTGCGGTTCTGTGCCTGCGGCTGCTAGCAGAGTCCAACATTTCATGTCGGCGGCGGGGGAATTGCCCTTCATCAAGCGGCGCGCAGATTGTTGCAATGAGTCTTCTAATTCCCCGTAGGGATGAGTTTTGAACAAACGCACTAAGGCACAGGTATTTTCTCCAGTTTGCGAATCGCAAAAATGTCGGTAAATATAGTTAACAATCTTCTGGCTGCTGGCTTCCATACTAGCAGTATTTCTACCTAAATGGCGCAGGACTAAGCTGCATTTCGCCATGTCTTGCGGGGTAAATAAGGTAATATCGTACATTAAAAAATGCTCTCCAAGAGCTCAAACACTGTTTTTCATTTATCGTTAAGTCCGCTAAGCCATCCGGAATCCTACTGAGAGTTTTAAACACAGTGTTGGTTGAAATATCTATAAAATTTGCCCCCCAATGCAGCGGTTGTATGGCAGGATACAGAAATTAAGATTAAAGCAAAAAAAATCTATCCCCTAGGGTAGGCCACAAGGAAGAAAAGCCGATGTATAATTTAGCAAACGGTTTTTTACGATAACTCCCCCAGAGGAAAAGAAACAGGGTTTTTCAACGGATATGCCTCGCGTTTGAGTGGGCATTTTCGTAGATAAAAGTCGGTTTCTGGGTAAGCTATCTTCACAGAAATCCTTGAAACTCAAGCTGCAATTTTTGTGGCTGGCGATCGCACGCCGATCAATCAAAAAATGGTACAATTTCGTCAGTCTTGGACGCAAAAACCGGGTTTGCTTACAGAGAAACAACCCGGTTTTTGAGGTATTGGTAAGTATAGCGGTTCTCAAAAAAGTGAGGTATGCCCTATGCCCTATGCCCATGAGTACCTCATCTTTCTGAGAAAGGCTATAGATGCTGTGGTGAAAACTTTTAACTACCCCAAAAAACTCTACTCAGCAGGTTGAGACTTTGCTTCCAGGGCATCTTTAGCAGACAATCCCTGATCTTGAACGCCAAAATACCACAAACTAGCAGCAGCTTCGGCGCGAGTCACGGATTTCTTAGGCTGAAACAGAGTAGTAAAACCAAAAACGCGGCGAATATTCGCCAAATCTCCATTGTTAAAATCAGCTAAAACTGCCCGCGACGCCTGGGAATCAATTTTAGAAGCATCTTGAAAACCCCACTTTTCTTTCACTCCTTCAATGTTAGCTGTCGGCAAAACTTGACGACTATCTAAAGGCACTTTCCAGAGAATCATTGTTTCGCGAGTTAAAGGTGCATCCGGGCGAAATTTCACATCTTTAGTTTCTCCCGAAAGCGAACTCGGAATTACACCGGCTTCTGCTAAACCTTGAATTGCTGAAAAATCCGGGTCTGTTTTGGGTACGTCAGAAAAAGCCGGTTCGCTAGAGTCTACTGCTAATCTAATTTGTTTGGCTTGACGGCTAGCATAAATCTGATTGTTAGCTGCTACTAACCAGCGGGCGTATTCGCGGCGAGTGATAATTTTGTTGGGTTTGGGCAAAGTGGTGGCAGTTTCTAAATTAGCACTTTCTGCGGCTCGCACTTTCAGCACTTCCAACTGACTTAAATCTGCCACATACTGCCGCAACTGTTGAGGAATTTGGCTTTCTTGTTGGCTAACTTTTGCTGATTTTGGCGAGGCAGATGGTGTTGGAGTATTTCCCTCTGAATTAGATGGAGTTGGTGAAGCGGTTGGAGATGGGCTAGACTCGGAATTATTAGGTTGGGGACTAGCGGCAATTTCTGGGCTTTCTTTGCTGTAGTCGATCGCAAATTCTGTAGAACCCCCTACTTTCTGAGTAGGAGAAAGCGACACTGTTACCCGTAAATTATCTCGCGTTGCTACCAAAGAACCTTGTCCCTCGGCGGTGGGGCGGCTGACTATTTCCCAGTTGCGACGCCCAAACTCTGTGGAGTAAAAGTTCTGTACCGAATTCACAGGATCTGTGCTCTCCCAGCGCAGCCGCACATTTTTTGGCAACGAATCTGTTTGCCCACTAACTTCGATTAACTCAGCATTAGGATAGAGTGGAATCTCTGTAGGGAAATCGGGAGGAAGTTTGGCGGTAGAGTTTGTCTCAATTGCTGTCGCTGGTGGCGGGGAAGAGAAAACCACTGGATTTTGTTTTAATGTCGGATCGGCGGCTAAAGATTCTTCGAGTGCCTTGCTGTTGGGGCTGTTTGCACAAGCTGTGACAGCAGCCAGCAGACACACCGCTAGCCAAGTATTTACAGCAGCGAGTATATTGGTTTTATTGGTTTTATTGGTTTTACTGGTTTTAGCTGGCGATCGCCCTTGAGAGTTGCGTCGCCGTTGAGTAAATATAATATTCAGCATAAATCCCCCCTTTGCGGATATATTTCTAGGCTAGCGCAGATCGATCGGTCAAATATATTTCTTAACCAAATGAAATTTCTGTATTTACTTCTAGCTACTGCTACATTACTTGTATTGCCTCTCAAATTTGCCCGTCCCGCTGCATCTCAACCAGCCCCGCTGCGGACAGCCATTCCGACGGCAGAGTGGCAGCCATTTTGCTCAGCGATGGGTCAGTTTGCGATCGATATGCCGGGAAATCCCAAAATTAATTCCGAAATTTTTTCAAATCAAATTATTGCTCATACATACCGATCGAACTTAAAAAATAAAGAAACTTATTTGCTTCAATACTTTGACCTAGATTTTCGGATGAGGAACAATAATATCAATAATATCAGAATTACTTTAAATAATGCCGTTGATTTATTTGTAGTGGGGGCGAATGCTAAATTGTTGCAAGTGCGGGATATTTCCCTCGGAGGCTATCCGGGAAAAGAATTTGAGTTTCAGCCGCTTTCCCCCACTGAACCTGTAGGTGTAGGTCAAGTTTTTTTTGTGGAAACGCGCGTTTACGGGCTGGTTGCCACTACCCCAGAACCCGAAAATGCTCAAAAATTTCTCGACTCTTTTCGTTTGTTTTGAAGCAGGAAGTTTTACAATGAGTAGTGTAGCGAGATTTAACAGATTTAATGGAGGGATGTTGAGGGAAGAAGTCCCAGGTTCGAGGTTCGAGGGAAAAATTAGTTGGGAGTGGCGATCGAATTTATTAATAAAACTTACGCATTTAAACTTGGTTTATAGGAAAATATTGGCTTTGGTAACGAAAAATGAAGCTATCTACCGAGTTTCTGAGGAATAATGCGGTCAGAACTCATTAAGGATCGTGGATTAAATAACTTCCGTAGTAGGTTGGGCCCGTGGAACGAACCCTCCGTTTCACTCCGCCCAACAATCAAGCTTGGGGTTGGGTTTCGTGCCTCAACCCAACCTACAAAAAATGCAAGTTATTTAATTCTCATTCCTAAGTTAAATGTGACTTAATACCTTATTTTGTTTTTTGTACTCTATCTAACGGTATAGATAAATTTTACACCTGTGGAGCGATGTAGATACTTCCTCAAGTTTATATATTTGATATAAGGATTTTTAAATCGCAGAAAGCACAAATAAAGATGCTGTCTTGATCCATCTGGCTCCCATCTGGCTTAACGAAGGCAGGGAAGTCAGGCTCATCGAAAGCTTACCCGGAGGGTATTAACCTATTATGAACAAACTAACACCCATTCTCCTCAGCGGCATCCTATTATTTGGAGCTGCTGCTTGCAGCGAGGGGGCTAAAACTAGCGCTGATGCTCCTAATTCTACCACAGAAAATACCACTAGCCCGCCTCCAGCCGAGACTGTTCAAAAAACTCAGGGTGACGCAACTAGCGATATTCGCAAAGCACAAGCAAATTCTGATATCAGGGCCAGAGAACAGCGCAACAATGTGACGGGTGGCGATGCCATCAGAGCCGATGGCGACCTGCAAAGTGAAGTACGCTCCAAGTTAGAAGTAAACATCACTAAAGGTCAGCTAACTGTTGACGCAAAAGATGGGCTTGTCACCGTAGGTGGCACAGTTCCCAATCAAGCTGATTTAGCTAAAATTGAGCCACTAGCTAAAGAGATTAAGGGTGTCAAACAGGTGAATGTTACGGCTGTTGTCGCCCCTGCTGCACCCGCATCGCCTAGCAGCAATCAATAAATTAGCAGGAAGAATTGCGAGGGAAAGAAGGGAAAAGGATGTAGTTATCTAGGAGAGAAGTCTGAGGGAAGAGGGTAAAGTTGGGCATTGTAAGATGGCTTTCGGAGCGGATCGCAAGGCTTAGGTGACTCTCTAGGGAGAGTGGGGTTTTAAGTGAAAGAGTTTAAATTGAATTTACAATTTCCGCACTCAAAACTCGCGCAATACCTGCAACTTCCCCTTCCCAATTTCCGATTTCCCATCCCGGACAATTAGTTGGAAACCAACCTGAAGATAGAGCGGGAAGTTATTCCCAGCGACCGATGAAAATTGTTGGGAAAAAATGACTAAATGTGATTGATGGCAGAGCATAAATTCTGTGGTTGTGTAAAAGTAGTATATTTTTCAGGAGAAAAAAAATGGCTTTAGGTCAACACAAGCGAGCTGTAGGAGCATTTTCTAATTACCGAGATACGGAACTAGCCCTGATGGAACTGCAAAGTACCGGGTTTCCGATGAATAAAGTTTCGGTAGTTGGCGAAAATCTCGATCGCAGCCAAATTGCCGGCGCTAGCACTGGTACTGGTACTGGTACTGGTAAGGGTACCGACGACAAGGTGGGCGGCGGCGCAAAAGCAGGCGCGACAGCGGGAGTCGTGACGGGTGGTTTGATTGGGTTACTCGGAAGCATTGGAGCGCTAGCGATTCCAGGAGTTGGCCCGGTGATGGCGGGGGGTGCGATCGCAACTCTGCTGGCAGATACTGTAATTGGAGGCGCGATTGGGGCAGCAGCAGGCGGTTTGGTAGGCGGTTTGGTCGGCTTGGGAGTTCCGGAAGAAAAAGCTAAGGCTTATAACGATCGCGTCTCGCGTGGAGAATATTTGGTATTCGTAGAAGGAACAGATGCCGAACTTGCCACAGCCGAAGGAATTATGACTGTGCGGGGCATCCAGGATTGGGGCATTTACGATGTGCCGACAGACACCGGCCGCAGAGCTTCGGGTCGCCAGAAGCGCGCCGTGGGAGTGTTTTCAACCCGCCGCGAGACGGAACACGCACTGGGAGAACTGAGAACTGCCGGTTTCGACATGAATCGGGTTTCGGTCATCGCTAAGGATGCTGAGTCTAAAGGCGACATCGCAGGCATTGACGTACACGACAGCGCGGACAACAAATCCGATGAAGGGGCCACAAAGGGCGCACTCACAGGTGGCACTTTGGGCGGTTTGACAGGCTTGTTGGTAGGTCTGGGCCTAGTGGCAATTCCGGGAATCGGGCCGATTATGCTGGCAGGAGCCTCAGCTACGGCGATCGCCACTACACTCGCCGGTACGGCTTTGGGTGCGGCAGCAGGCGGCTTGATCGGAGCTTTAGTCGGTATGGGAATTCCCGAAGAGGAAGCTAGAGCATACAACGATCGCGTGGCAAGAGGAGATTACTTGGTACTGGTTGACGGCAGCGAAGCAGAAGTCGCTAAAGCTGAAACCATTCTGAGCCGCGGAGGCATTCAGCATTGGAACACCTACGACTATAATAATCCCAGCGTCGATAGCGCTCGGGCTGATTACGGCGCACCGGGCACTCCAGGGGTTGATACTACCGCTGGTGTTTACGATCCAACTTATGGCACTACCGGCCGCCCTCTGATTTAATACTTCAGAGTTTGTTTGGTTATTGTTTCTACTTTCTGCAAAGTAGTCGCACTCGCGCGATCGGATTGTGGAAAGTGAGCGAACCAGGACGGGCGAGCTAGCGGTTTTGCACTTCGTCAGTAAAATTATCTCAAAAGTCGGCTTTTTCTCTGAAAGCCGACTTTTGTTTTGTTCTGAAAACTTAAAAAAGCCACCGGTCAAAAGTTTAATTTTGATTAGGGGCCCAGTCCGTGAGCTGGGCTTTGCGCCGGAGGATCGATCGGCTCCCTTAATTTTTATACCCTAAATCCGCAGTGTTTTTTGACTCTGTAACACTCACTACAGCTCGATTGCAAACCCTGTAGTATTATCAAATTTGATGACATAAATTACAGCAGATATTGCCCAGTTAGTCAAAGAGCGACTATCTTTAATTATGGGGTGGCTAATTTCACCAACTTATACAGGTGAAGTACCCAGTCCCGCGCGCCCAGAAATGCCTGCGGTGGTCGGCAAATATTAGAATAGTAATAATTGTCGGAGCCTTCGGGCAACACTTAGGCTGGTCATTAGTTGGCTGTAGCAGCCGAATTGCCGTTGGCAAGACCTGCTACAGGAATACAGTTTTTCTGGGAATGCCTCAGCGAAACATTTGAGAAGCCCAGGAACAGCTTTTATGTCCGGGAGCGCGTCAGGTGTCCGGTGTTCTGTTAATTAGAACCGCAAGCGCTCATGGATCGAGTAAAGATTAACAGCAAGCACAGCAGCGCGGGAGCACAATGGCTCGCGGCGTCTTTTTTCGCGAAATCTCAGGCTCAGGGCAGCGTATTGTTTGCTTTGCCTGCGACTCGCTCAGCACTCCGAGGGAAACAGCCTTCCTGTTGGATTTCACGCTGTGCACAGCACAGTGGGGGGAGGTGAAACTAGCTGAGCTGACCGGGCTCTGCTTTCATGGACGATCGAAGATAGAAGGCACTTATGTAGAAGGCATTTGGGGTTGAAGCTCCGATATCTTGTTTCTTGATTGCACTAATAAATTCGATCGCCTGTACCAGCAATTTTTCCGGTCAGAATGCGGCGCGGATGCCGCCAGCAATACCCCAAATATTCGATCGACCTGGACAAGATCGATCGACAAATTCTCGGTATTTTGGTAAATAGTTAGCAGTTAATAGTTAGTGATTAGCAGTTAGTATAAATACAACTAACAATTAACAACTAACATCAACCGCCAACTAATTACTAGCCCCATAAGACTTACAGGGCTTACAGGCGGCGAGCAACTCGGTTTCTTCAGGACTGCCGCGCTGAAAACACCCAGATTATTTACGACAAACCGGGTTTTTCGTGAGTTATAACTAGGTGAGCGGGGTGATGCTAGGAATCAACCAGTTTTGACAATTGTTAATGTGGCAGTATAGGTTTAAAAAACTTACGGCCAAACACGATAGTACAAATTTTCAGACAACATAGAACATCGAGAAATTAAGGAAACTCACTCAATTTTTTTATGAATTTCACTGAACTTTTAAGTGCCGATGAACTTTTAACTAGACATAGAAACGGGGAACGAGATTTTCGAGGGGCTAACCTCATTGCAGCTCATTTGAGTGAAGCTAATCTCAGTCGAACAAATTTGAGCAACGCTAATTTGAAAGGCGCCAACTTAATTAAAAGCAAACTGATTGGAGCTAATTTAAACGCCGCCGACTTGAGCGGGGCTAATTTGTCTAAGGCGAAATTAATTGAAGCTAACCTCGGCAGTTCTAGTTTAACTGGAACTGTGGCGATCGCAGCAGATTTTAGCGGGGCAAATCTCAGCGGAGCAATATTGTCTCAGGCTGACTTGAGCAAAGCTGTGATGACGGGAGCGAGTTTAGTAGGAGCTTGTTTGCTAAGCGGCTCGAAACTAACGGAGGCTAATTTGAGCGGGGCGACGCTGAGCCGAGCAATTATGAGCGGCGTTGATTTAAGCAGAGCAAATCTGACTAGAGCGATTCTCAGCGAGGTAGATTTGACCGGGGCGAACCTGAGCGGAGCAACTTTAACTCGGGCTTATCTCAATCGCGGAAATCTCAGCGGCGTCAATTTAGTTGGGGCTTGTTTGAGCGAAGCAAGTCTGCGGGAGGCTTCTATTAGCGCTGCTAATTTAAGCGGTGCTGACTTGAGCGGTGCTGACTTGCAATCGGCCAATCTAAATGGCTCTAATTTGAGCGGTGCCGACTTGCAGGGAGCTAATTTGAGTAAAGCTAATTTAAATGGTTTGATTCTGCACAATGCTGATTTGAGGGCTGCGAATTTGAACAAAGCTTCTTTGCGGGGAGCTAATTTGAGCGGTGCGAATTTGGCAGGCGCTAGCTTGCTGGAAGCGGATTTGCGGGGGGCGAATTTGAGTCACGCCAATTTGTCGGGAGCGGGTTTGCTGCTAAGTTCTCTGACAGGGGCGAATTTGACAGGAACTAATTTGTCCGAGGCTAATTTGATTGGGGCGAGCTTGAATGTTGATAATTTGAATGAAGCAGCTTTGGGCGGCGCAATTTTGCCGAATGGAGCTACTCACAGCCGGGATTGATATCGATTCCGGTTGCACTCCTTATCATTGTTGACTGTTGACTGTTGACTGTTGACTGTTGACGGTTGAAGGAGGGGTTAAAAAAATGAAAATTGCGCGAATTATTTGTTGGCATTGGGATTCGACTTTACGCCCTACTATGAAGCGCGGATTTGATATCATTCCGGCGCAGCAGGAATTGATATGAGGAGTTGATTAAGGGAAAATAGTTTTGAGTTTTAAGTTAAATAATCTTTAATTTAAAACTCAAAACTTTTGACAATAAAGAATTCAGGAGCCAGGAGTCAGAATTGAGTAATTGGTTGTGCGAGGCGGGTTTATATATAGCAATCCTAAATGATTCAGATAAATTTGTAGGGGTAGTGCTACCCCTACTCCCCGTGCCTACCCCCTATCTATCGGGCAACCACGGGGGGATTGCCCCTACAATAATTATGCAAATGATTTAGGATTGCTATAGATTTTCGATCGCAGACAATCTATTAAAATTCGCAGTCAGCGATTCAGTTTCCTTAGCAATGTCACGATTGCTTGGACTAACTCATTGGGTTCAACAGGTTTTGCAAGATGACGTTGAAACCCAACAGCAAGAGCTTGGTTCTGATTAAAGTCTCCAGCATAAGCAGTCAGGGCGATCGCCGGAATTTGCCCGCCCTGCTCTGGTGGTAGAGCTCTCATTTGCCGCACTAGCATATAGCCATCCATATCCGGCATTCCGATGTCGCACAGGAGGATATCGAAGGGTGTGGTTGAGAGCAGTTGCAGTGCCTCGATCGCAGACCCAAGGGCAGTCACTTTGGCTCCGGCTTGTTGGGCTACAAACGCCACAAACTCGCGTGAATCCGGTTCATCATCCACAACCAACACGCGCAGAGAGGCAAGGTGAAGATCGTTCGATCGAACTTCAGTTGTATCGGCAACTTCTTCAACCCGATTCGCGGTATGCAAGAGGGGAAGTTCAACGGTGAAGGTGGCTCCCTGTCCTTCACCCCTACTTTCAACCCAAATTCTGCCACCGTGCATCTCAACAACTTGCCGTGCGATCGCCAGCCCCAATCCCAAACCCCCAAATTTACGAGTTGTGGCTCCATCCTCTTGCCGAAAATGCTCAAACACATAAGGCAGAAAGTCAGGATTGATGCCTTTTCCAGTATCGGTGACAAGAATCTGGGCATGAGTTCTACTTTGGGTTAACCTAACGCTAATTTGCCCGCCTTGAGGGGTGAATTTCACGGCATTGGATAAAAGATTCCAGATTACTTGCTGCAAACGCCCGGAATCGCCCATTACCATTCCCTGGGAGGGTGAAAAAGTTGTTTTAATTTCCAGCGACTTGGCTTCGGCGGCTAGTCGAACGGTTTCCAAGGCGGCTGAGATCACCATATTCAAGTCAACGGACATCCGATTCAAACTCAGTTTGCCACTCATAATGCGGGAGATGTCGAGCAGGTCATCAATCAGTTGTGACTGGAGTCGGGCGTTGCGTTCGATCGTGGCAAGGGCGGTAGCCGTTTTTGTAGCGTCCAGATTCCCTCGCTGTAACAAGTTCGACCAGCCGAGAATAGGGTTGAGGGGCGATCGCAACTCATGAGACAGCACTGCCAGAAACTCGTCTTTAATGCGGTTGGCACGTTCGGCGGCTTCTCGTGCTGTCTGTTCTAGTTGCAGGAGTTGTTCGCGTTCAGCTTCGTGCGAAACGCGATCGCTGATATCTTTAAACACGAGCGCCACTTTTCGGGCTTCTGGCTGCCCGGTGCGGCAAGCATAAACGTCAAACCAACGGTTCATTACTTCGGAGCCATTTTCAAAGCGGACGGATTTACCCGTCAGGGCGACTTGTCCGTAAACCTTAATCCAGTGGTCTTCAATATCTGGAACTAACTGACGCACCGTTTTACCAACGGCTTGTCGAAGTCCTGTTTGTTGCTCGAAGACAGGATTGATTTCCAAGAAGCGGTAGTCGATCGGCGTGTTATTGGCATCAAACAGCACTTCAATGATGCAAAAGCCTTCATCGATCGACTCAAACAGCGTTCGATACCGTTCCTCCGATTGGCGCAGGGCTGCTTCCGCTTGAATTTGATCGGTGACATTCTTGAAATAAACGGTGACTCCTTGTGCGGCAGGGTAGCTGCGGACTTCGTACCAACGATCGTGGTCGGGATAAAACGCCGTCAGTGACGCAGGCAGGCGATCGCGCATGGCGCTCCAGTAGATCGGCTCAAACTCGCTACCAATCAGTCCTGGGTATTCTTCCCATAAATTCTTGCCAATCAAATCACCCGGAGTGCGATCGAGCAAGGTTTCGGCAAATTGATTGACGTAGGTGAACCGCCAGTTCTCATCCACGGCAAAGAATGCTTCACCAATGCTCTCTATAATATTCCGGCTCTGCTCCTCGCTTTCACGCAAGGCTGCTTCCGCCCGTTGGCGCTCGTTTTCGACGCGCACGCGCTCGGTGATGTCAACGGCAGCACCGTAAATCACTTGTTCTTCTGGGTGCGGCTGGGCATTCCAGATAAACCAGCGATAGGAGCCATCTTTGTGGCGGTAACGGTTTTCAAACGTAAAGGTTTTGTTACCGGAGAACAGACTGTCGGTTTCTGCAATGGAGGTGTCCAAGTCGTCCGGGTGCACAAACTCAGTCCAGGGGCGGGATGTCATTTCGTCTGGTGTCCAGCCGAGGGTTCGTTCAAAGGTTGGGCTGACCCAGTGGAAATACCCGTTTATGCCCGTAATCACTTGCAAATCCGAACCGACGGCCAGAAACCGTTCCCGTTCCTGCTCAATTTTTTTGCGATCGTTGATATCCCGGAAGAAAAGAGACAGCCCCGTCGGTGAAGGATAAACGTGAACCTCTAGCCACAAATCAAACGGCGCATAATATTCCTCAAATTCCACCGCGATTTGCTCGCTGAGCGATCGGCGACACTGGATTTCAAACTGATTGCCGATCGTGCCTGGGAAGGCTTCCCACATCGTTTTGCCCAGCATTGCTTCTAGGGGGGTTCGCGACACTCGTTGTGCCGATTCGTTGGCGTAGATAAAGCGAAAGTCGAGATCCATTGCCATAAACGCATCGGTCACCCGCCCCAAAATGGTTCGCTCTCGCACAGTTGCTTCCTGTCGTAGCCGTGCCAGCTTCAAACTTGCTTCTACCCTTGCCAGCAGTTCACGCGCCGAGAAGGGTTTAATCAGATAGTCGTCGGCGCCGGCTGCGAGTCCTTCAATACGCGCTTCTTCGCCCGCGCGGGCTGATAATAGAATGATGGGAATGTCTTGGGTTGCGGGATTAGAACGCAGCGATCGCAACAACTCAAACCCATCCATCCCCGGCATCATCACATCTGTCAATACCAAATCGGGTGGATTCTTCTCAATGGCAGTCAATGCGGCAATGCCATCGGCGACGGTTTGAACAATATAAGAACCGCTCAGGAGTCGTCGAATATAATCGCGCATATCAGCGTTATCATCGGCCAGGAGAATTTTAGATTTTAGATTTTGGATTTTAGATTGAGCGGGTTGATTGACGAGTTCATGAGTGGATGGAGCCATGCTCGATTCTTCTAATCTAAAATCGCCTTCTGGCAACCAGCGTTGAGCTTCTTCGATATATGGCATCGCGCCTAACGCCGTTGATGCTAACCTGCGACTGGCACCAATGCGCTCCGGCTGCAGATGAGCTGTTCCGGTGGGAATCGTCACTGTAAAGCAACTTCCCAGTCCAAAAGTGCTGGTGACATCGATCGCTCCCCCATGTAGTTTGACGAGTTCTTGTACTAGCGATAGCCCAATGCCGGAACCTTCAAAACTCCGCCCTTGCGAGTTTTTGATTCGATGAAATCGCTCAAATAAATGCGGTAGTTCTTCGGACGGAATACCGACTCCTGTATCTGCAACTGATAATTCAACACAATTTTCGCCGCACTGCAATCGAACAGTAATTGTTCCCGCTAACGTAAACTTAAAAGCATTTGATAATAGATTGAGAACAATTTTTTCCCACATCTCGATATCGATATAAATCGCTTCGGGCAAGGGTGGACAGTCAACAATTAGCGACATTCCCACCCGTTCAATCAGCGATCGAAACGTGCTGGCAAGTTCCGCCGTATAGGTTGCCAAATCTACAGGTTCATAAGCGGCCTGGACTCGACCTGCTTCGATGCGTGAGAAATCGAGCAAGCTATTGACGAGTTTGAGCAGTCGCATTCCGTTACGCTGCACCAACTGTAATTGTTCGCGTTCTTGAGGTGGAATTGTTCCATTCAAATTCGCGATCGTTTCTTCCAACGGCGACAGCATTAAGGTGAGTGGCGTGCGGAATTCGTGAGACACATTGCTAAAAAACGTGGTTTTAGCACGGTCTAACTCAGCTAATGCTTCGGCACGTTTACGCTCTTCTTCGTAAGCTTGGGCGTTGGCGATCGCTGTTGTCACCTGCCCTGCCATCAACTCAAAAAAACCTTTGTAATCATCATCAAACGTTCTAAGCGGACTCACCCCAGCAATCAGGAACCCGAAGGTTTCTCCTGATCGAGCTAGTGGTAGAACTACCGCTTGATGAGGAGACCCGGACCACGCGCCGCCCGGTAAAAGTCCAAATTGCGCCTCCAAATCTTCAATGATTCTGCTTTCGCCCGTCTCGATGACTTGCTTCAATTGCCACTGGCACTTTTGGGCGGATGTAAGCTCGATCGCCTCACAATAGGCAAGGGTTCCGGCTGCTAACCTGGTTGTACCCGCGAGTCGTGCGAGCTCGCTTTCGCCATCGAGTAGATAAAACAGCGCAAACGGGATGTCATAGGCGTTATTGGTCAATACGGTGGCGGAAATCTGGCAAGCTGCTTCTTGCGTCTTGGCAGTGACTGTTTCTGCTGCTAATTCGCGCAACGTTGCCAAGCGGCGATCGCTCAACACGCGCTGAGTCTCCTCGCTACAGGCGCAGAAAACGCCCCCCACTGGGCCATCATCATTCGCCACCGGACTGTAGGAAAAGGTAAAGTAGGTTTCCTCTGTATACCCGTTGCGCTCCAGAACCAGAAGCAATTCTTGATTCCACGTCGATTGTCCCTGGTTCAAAACCGCTTCTGCTTGCGGCCCTACCGTGTCCCAGACTTCAGCCCATACCCGTGACGCAGGCTGACCTAGTGCTTGCGGATGTCGCTTGCCGAGGACAGGAATGTAAGCATCGTTATAAAAGTTGGTCATCTGCTGTCCCCACCAGACGAACATGGGGTAGCGAGAGCCTAAGATGATCCGAATCGCGGTTTTCAAGCTTTGAGGCCAGGTTTCAACGGCACCAAGGGCAGAAAGCGACCAATCGTGCGATCGCATCAGCATCGCCATCTCGCTATTGCCTGCAAAAATCTGTTCAACGAGTTGATACTGCTGGATCATGCGCTTGTCTTTCCATTGAGCCCACACCAACGGGCAACGATACTATCTCGGCTGACCGGGCGGGTTTAGCTAGGTGACGCCAGAAACCCAGCGGAGATCGCCTGTTGCTGGTCAACTTTTACAGCATAGGCTGCCAGAGCGAGCGCTGGAATCGGCCCGGCGGGCGATCGTTCCGGCTGTGGCGAATTTTACGCATGAGAGGATAGCCGTGCATCTTTTGCCTTTCGATCTCATATCAATTCCGTCACGGCCGGAACGATCGAGCTTTGGTTTTTAGCCAATGGAAACAAAAGATCGCTTTAATCAAACAAGGTGGTTTGAGAAGAACTTGGCAGCGCTGAAATAACACGAATTCGATTAGTGGCCTCTGCCTGTGAGACAGTTCGACCCCACTATACCGCAAGCGGTTGGTGATGCGTACTTCTCCTAACCTGCATCTTTCTTTGTGAAAAATACTTGCAAAATTTTTGACATCGTGCTAACGTTAAAAGGTTTGAGACTTAACTTCAATAGAGGTAAAACCCCGCAGAATGAAACAATTGGGAACCCATCTGGTCGCTGATGCTTGGCAGTCTCCTGGAGACCTGCTCAACGATCCTGAACGTATCCGCCGCGCTATTCTCGATGCGATCGAAGCCGGAGGAGCTACTCTCATCGATTTGTGCGTACACCAGTTTAGTCCTCACGGAGTGACAGCTACTGCTACTTTGGCAGAGTCCCATATAGCAATCCATACTTGGCCTGAACACGGTTATTTTGCTGCAGATTTATTTTTCTGCGGAGCCGGCGACCCTCACCGAGCCATGAAGGTGCTACAGACAGCTTTGGAAGCTAAACAGGTAAAACTCACTGAGTTCACGCGCGGTTTCGAGCCAGGGGTGGGAATCGTAGGTTCTGCTTGTGAAGAGCAGTATGCCCCTCGTTCAGTAGAAACGATTGCCGCCAGAGGATGATGGCCAATTAGCGTAACTTTGAACAATTTATGCTAGGTTTTGTTTAAAATCCCACGGCTTGAGCCGTGGGATTCTTGTTGGAATTTACTTTTTCATTAATAAAGGGCGGACAACTAAATAACCTGCACCGAAAGCTGCAATCACAATCAGAAAAATCGCGATCGCCAACCACAATCCGCTTAAATCTGAGGTTTTTTTGAGTTGAGATCGCACACGGTAAGGAGTTTCTGGCACCTCTGTAAATAATTTTTCGGGAAGTGGCTGCGGCATTGAGGTGGCTGTTGGCTCCGGTTCCGGTATTGGGAAGGGGAAAGCCACTGTCTGAGGTGGTTGAGGTATGGCAGAGTTAGTCTGCGAGGTTACAGGTGGTGGGGGCGGAGGTTCAATGCTGAAATTGAATTTGACTGACGGCATTTGAGGCATTCCTGTCTGGGTGACGCTCTGAGCCGAGTTGACTACTTGCTGTAACTGTTGGGATACTTGAACTACTGTTTCTACTTCTCGCCGGAGTTGTTGATTTTGTTGGACTAATTGCTGATTGTGGGTTTTGAGGGAGTCCACCATCGCTTGGGCTGCTTGGAGCTCTGCCGTGACTTCTCGATAGAGGGAAATCGGTACCGATGGAGAGTAACTATTTGAGTTTTCGGGGGAAGTATTGTCAGATAAGGTAGTATTTTGCATAATTGTAGATGGCGAGGGTGAACTTGTTTTAGTTTAGCCTGAGACTATTTGCAATTAGATCGATCGCAACACAATTCGTCAAGATATTTGTTACAGATATTGAACGTAAATTTAATTTAATGTTACAAGTTTTTGGTCAATCGCTATGAACAACTACGCACCGGAACAAACTATGTCGCAAAAGTCAAGCACCGAAGAAATGAAATACGGCGAACGCCAGATTTTGGAAGGGGAGTTAATTACTTTCCCGAATCCGCGAGTCGGGCGGCGCTACTCGATTAACATCACTTTGCCGGAGTTTACTTGCAAGTGTCCGTTTTCTGGCTATCCCGATTTTGCGACTATTCACGTTACTTACGTGCCAGACGAGCGGGTGGTAGAGTTAAAAGCGCTGAAACTGTACGTTAACAGTTATCGCGATCGCTACATTTCTCACGAAGAATCGATCAATCAAATTTTAGACGATTTTGTGGCGGCTTGCGCGCCGCTGGAAGCGACGATTAAGGGCGATTTTTCGCCGCGGGGGAATGTACACACCGTGATTGAGGTGTCGCACCAGAAGTAGAAGGCTCAGCCTTTAAATGTGCGTTATCAGAATACTCAGATACCCGACTTCTTAAAGAAGTCGGGTATCTGAGTATTCTGTTTTTTTAGCCCTTGCTCACTTAACTAGATAAATTGTTATCAAAGACTAAAGATTATCCGCTGCTGGTTGGAGGCGGTATTGTTCGCGGACGCTCAATAACTTAGTCTTGGAA
The DNA here is from genome assembly GCF_036705125.1 of Microcoleus sp. B7-D4. Lineage (NCBI taxonomy): Bacteria > Bacillati > Cyanobacteriota > Cyanophyceae > Oscillatoriales > Microcoleaceae > Microcoleus > Microcoleus sp. B7-D4. Next base: position 17,405 of record NZ_JAUBTT010000010.1, on the reverse strand, counting down.
CCCTTTGGTTCTAAGGCTTCCGTCAGCCAAAGCTCTTGCTCATGCTTGATGTTTATCGCCCGCCGGATTTCTTTCACCTCCTCACGAGAAATACCTAGCTTATCTGCCATGCAGTTATGAAGATGTAATTCTGACAAATCAATTTTGCCATCAGCAACGGCAATCTCCCAAGCTGTACATAATATTAGGCGATGCTTTAGTCGCTCTTTATTGCTTTGACTACAACTTTTTTCCCGATGTTCTTCATCAAAAGGAATACTCGTTGTCATGATTTCATCAAATTTTTGCCGTTGTTCTATGGCTTTGCGAACTAAATCTCGCTCTTCCTTTCTCATACCGGAGGTAGTCATCAATCTATCTATAGTATCTTTCTCCTTGTCATCTAATTGACCATCAATCCAAGCCATTGGTAAAGCAGCAATAATTATCTCTGATAAAAACTTGCTCATCTTGGCAGCTTCTTCTTGATTTTTCCAGCCCGTCAGACCGCTGTAAATCCCGACAGTTGCTAATACTCCCAGTCCAACAGGAGCAGCAAATGTTAGTAATGAGTAGTACCCTGCACTGACAACAATACCCGTTGAACTGCCCACCAAGCCCCCAATCAAAGGAATGCTGTGGATAGTTGTCCAAATACTAGCCGGCGCAAATACTGAGGTCGCAACTGCTGAAGCGCCAACACCAGCCAAAGCCCCTACAGTTGCACCTGTCCCTAGTGCAAAAGCATCTTTTGTCCAATCTTGCCCCTTATTTTGCTTTAATAAGTCGGCACTTATACCTTCATACTCTGCAACTGAATTTTTACCAACATATACATTCAATCCTTCTAATTCACGATCGATATAGCTTTGATAAGATTTATCACTAAAGTTGATGCCACGCTTACAGCCCTCTTCATAAATTTTCTGGCTGGCATCGTTAATAGTAGATTTAACTTTCTTCCAGGATTGGCCAAAAATATCTTTTAAATCTTTAATATCGGTTTCTATGTCATTTAATCCAGCAAAACCTTTTCCTCTTAGTCGCTCTAAGTAATAGCCTTTATTCATGTCAAAAATCATATCTAAAAGTGCCAGTGCCACCACAAGAGCAATAGCGCCAGCAATGGGACTGGTAATAGCACCGATCAGGGGTACACCCGTCCAAGGTATAACGGAATAAGCCATGAAAGTCACAATGCTACTAATTACCAGTAGTCCAACAGTAATAATTTTTCGCTCTTTGGCAGATGAGTCAATATCTGAATACAAAATTTTGAGGAGCCGAATATATGAGGGAATTTTGGGAATGCGAGTCAGAGCGAACTTGATAACAGGAGCCAGTACAGGAATCAAAAGAGCGAAAAGCGCACTGAGTATAGGTAAAACTGTTTGAAGGACAAAAGGAACGATAATTGGCATAAAAAAATACCAGGATAAATTGAGCCATAGTTATTGAGGTTTTAAATTTTAAATAACTATTTGTAGATGATATCTCTTGTTGTGAAGATTTACAATTGTATAGTCACTGACTTTTATTAAAAATTCCCTGATTAGCAGTACCATAATTTACGTAAATTCACTTATTTTCCGATATAAAATCTATTGCATTCGTGTCACCAACCAGGCTCCAACCCATAATGAAGGTCGCTTGTAGTCGAGTCTCTATCTCCCTAAATCCCCTTAAAAAGGGAGTAGGGCGTGACTTTGAATGCTCTTCCCCCTTTTTAAGGGGGGCTAGGAGAGATCGAGGGGATTGTGACTCAGACAGAAGACTGATACTACCTTTTACCTGGTTGTTGACATCAATGGTGGGCAATGCCCACCATAAAATTAATTTTGACTAGCTAGAGAAGTCGGCGCTATTTCGCCCTTTTCTTCCTCTTTTTTAGATTCTGCCAACTTGTCCAAAATCTCCACAACTTCTCTCTCAAAACTCACCTGAGCGCGATTTGTGCGCCCGCCGACGTATAGTTTGCCGTTGGTTTCCAAAGCCCAAATCTGCGAGTGAGACAGATAGCTCATCAGCACGCTAAGCATCAACAACCCAAAGCCAGTATAAACGATCGGAATGCCCGGATCGGCTTTAATTTGCAATCCCGTACTGCCTACAACTTCGTCAATTGTCAGCATCACTCCGTTAACTTCCACCGCTGTGCCTGCGCGAACAGTAGTTAACAATTTGCCATCCGTACCGTACACTAACATCGTTCCTTGCAAGTCTTTTGCTAGCAGAGAAACTCCTGCACTCAAATCGGGTTTTGTCGGAATCCAAGCACCCCAAATTCGGCCTTTACCTTGAGTGTCTAGCTGAGCCATTGGCAATTGTAAAACCGGGCTTTTGTTGAGGCGAACTCGCACGGCGGCTATTGCCCAATCTGCTTGATAAAAAGTGACTCCCCGGTATCTGAGGGGCTCGTTAACGTGAATGGTTTTGCGATCGACCTCTTGGCCTGTTTTGTCCAAAACTGACAGGTCAGAGTAAAATTGGTCGATTCCGCCTTCGGGAGTATAATCAATCCAGAACCGATTAACTCGCATCGACCAATCCTTCGGTATTTGCGGCCCGGCCCAAGGCCCCGCATCCAGGATATTCTGCACCTGAAATGTTTCGCCACTGGGAACAATTTCTTGACCGAGAAATCCCGTCATTGCGCCCCATATCGACCCAGTTAAAATAATTAGCATACTGGCGTGAACAATAATCGGGCCGATTTTACCAATTATTCCCTTGCGGGCATAAACTTTTTCGCCTTCTCGAAATATGCGGTAATTTTTTTGCTGCAAAAGTGGTTCTAACGAACTTAAAGCAACTGTTTCTAATTCCGCACTGAGAGCTAATTTTTCAAACTGCTTTGGTTCTTCATAAAATTTCCAGCGGCGGGCGGCTTTTAGTGCGGGAAATTGTCGGGTAAATGTACAAGCTGTTAAGCTGCTGCCGAACAAAATGAGGATTGACAAAAACCACCAAGTGCGGTATACGTGGTCAAGTCCTGCAATTAGCACAACTTTCCAAGTTAGGAAGCCGAACAAAGCGGGGTGTTCTGGATAGTTAGATTGGTAAAAGGGTACTGATTGGCCTTGTTCGATGACAGTGCCAGAAATGCTGAAAAATGCGATCGTCAGCAGCAAGATAATTGCCAGCCGCAAATCTGCTAGCACCGGCAAGATTTCTCGCTTGAAAAACCTTTGAGGGGCTGTCGCCCAGTTTGAGAGTTTTGATAGAAATACTTCTTTTGATGTCATTGGTAATTATGGAGGAAGTTCGGCAACGAGCAATGTACGGGATGTAACGGATGGAAGGAAGTTCGGCAACGGATTGTGTAACGGATGTAACGGATGGAAGAAGGGAGAAGGAAGAGAAAGGAGGGAAAAAAAAGATGAACCCAATATTATTATTTTTATTGAAAAAGTTTCAATCAATTTTGAATTCTTTCTCTTTTCTTTCTTTCTTCCTTCGTGTTCTTCGCGTCTTCGCGGTTCGTTAAAAAAAACTTAATTCACGCATTTCGTAGTGATTGCCATATCTATAAATAAGGGCTGAAGCCCTGAGTACGAACCTTACGCGGGAAGTATCCGGGAAAGCAGGGAGAAAACACCAAATCCTACTAGCAAAACGCCGCTAAAAGGCGTAATCCAACTCGACCACCGACGTAATTCTAACAACTTTTTAATGCTAGCAGTAAAAGTACCTGCTATAATCAGCGGAGCGACGTAGCCAGCAGCGTAAAACAGCAGCAACACACCACCTAAAACTGTATCTCCCGTTTTGGAAACCCAAGCTAAGAGTGTAGCTAAAACCGGCGTGCTGCAGGGAGACGCTACTAAACCAAAAGTTAAGCCCAATAAGTACGATCGCACGCCCGCCGGCAAATCTTTCGGCACCCACCCCACAGCGTCGAAAGACGGCAGTTGCAAGGGTAAAGCTTCGAGTAAATTCAGCCCCATTAGAATAGCAATAATGCTGACAAGAATCGGCAAACCCACGCCAATTTTCCCGTAAACTTGTCCGGCAAATGATGCTACAATACCTAAACCCGCAAGGGTGGTGGCTAATCCCAGGGAAAACCACGCAGACTGGGCGGCAGCTTGCAGGCGGCTTTTTGCTTCGTATCCGCCGATGTAGCCGATCGTGATCGGCAACATGGAAAGCATACAGGGTGTTAAGCTCGTTAGCAACCCTGCCAGAAAGATGACTCCGACGCTGACTAAACTGAGGTTTGTCAGTTGAGTATTTACTAAATTATTAGCAAATTGTGCGAGTTCGTAAAGTTGAGTTTGCAGGGTTTCCATCAGTCGATTTTAGATTTTAGATTTTAGATTTTAGATTGACTCACAGCCCATCGATTTTAGATTTTAGATTTTAGATTATTAGATTTTAGATTGACTCCACAGCCCATCGATTTTAGATTTTAGATTTTAGATTTTAGATTGACTCTACAGATGAATCTGGGAGTTTCAACTAAATACCTAATATTTTTGCTCTTCACGACTCCTGTCGGGGGCTTGTAGCCCTAGGCAGGTGACTTCAGGTTCGGGGGTGTTCTGGCTTTGTTGAAAATTGTAACAGATGCGCGCAGGTTCGGTTTGAGATTTTAGATTTTAGCGATATTTACTGGTTGGGAGTTAAAAGGTCGATCGCACCCTGGTTTAAATTGATATCTTGACAGCATCCTCAACAAGCTGTTGGCAATGGGCGCAGCTTGGGAGTTAAAAGGTCGATCGCACCCTGGTTTAAATTGATATCTTGACCGCAAGCATCCAGGATACAAGCCCCCGGATTCATTCCTTCGCAGACTCAGGACCCAGAAATAAAAACCTGTATCCGATAAAGGAGCCCCCGAATTTATCCGTGGGGTCAAGGCTTCAATCTAAAATCTAAAATCTAAAATCTAAAATCGATTGACAGCCTCCTCAACAAGCTGTTGGCAACGGGCGCAGCTACACCCGATAATTCATTCACTGCGAAATCAGCCCGAAAGCCTGTTGTTGAAATTATTCAAGCAGACTTTAATTTTACTCTACTGTAAATTCAAGCCACTTTCTTCATTAATAGACCCGTCCGGCATTATTGCCCCTGCCAGCACCGCACCTCTGAGATTTGCTCCCGTTAAAGTAGCACCTTCTAAATTAGCATTGCTCAAATTTGTGACTTGTTTGGAACCTCGGAAAAAGAAGCTGTGCAAGTCAGCACCTCTCAAATTACTGTCGGCTAAATTAGCATATTGCAAATCAGCACCGTGCAGCGTCGCATCCGTTAAATTAGCTTCCGTGAGATTGCTTCCCCAAAGTCGAGAATCTAAGACATTAGCATCTTGTAAATTGGCGCGGCTCAGATTTGCCAAAGTCAGATTAGCATCCCACAACTTCGTGCCGTTGAAATTAGCTTCGGTCAAATTGGCTCGACTGAGATCCGTGCCTAAAATCTCAGCATTTGCTAAATTAGCGCCACTGAGGTCTGCGCCAGAAAGGTCAGCATTTTTTAAGTTAGCACCGGACAAATTAGCACCGGACAAATTAGCGCCGGACAAATTGGCTTCTTGGAGATTAGCTCCCCGCAAATCGACAGCGCTCAAATCGCATTGCTTCCAGAGAAAGCTGACGCACCAATTATCTTTTAATAGGTGACTCAAATCCTCCCCATTCGCGGCCATCACAGGAGGAGTTAAGTAGAGAGTGAACAGGACGATCGCCAATACGGCCGCGAAGAAAATTTTCAACCTCATAACTCTTTTCATTGACACTAATTTGCGCCATTAATTATTGATGTCTAATCAAAGCATAGCAAATAATCTGCAACTTTCCTCAGCAAGATTACTCAAAAATATTAGTAATTTGTGGAACAGGCCGGAAAGCCTGTTAAGCGAGAATGGTGCTCTGGGCGTGAGTAAAAACCGGGTTTAAGATGGCCGTGTTCGATGGACAAATCCCGATCGAATATCGCTACAAAGTAATACTTGCTGCGGGCAGTTGCGATCGCTCCCCCAGGGGCCTACCTGCAAACAATCCCGGTAGGAACTGCTCACTATGGGAAGAAAGAAACCGCCAAGCTAGCCTGAAAACCTTATATTTAAAGGGTTGTAGACGCATTTGTTCACAATTGCGATCGTCATCACTAACTAAGCCCAACTTTCATCACACAACTCAAGCCCCAGCATCACCAAATCTCATCAAACTTATCACGTTCCTGAGACTACGGATATCACTGTCAGTAGCTGAAGTATGGAGGAAAATAAGTGCATACAGTTGAACACCACTCCTCCCATGCCTACTATCCCCCTTCTCCCAAGCCAATTAGTTGTCACAACTATTTTCAATTCGATCGAATCTTTGGGATTCACTAATATTGCAGGCAAAGTATTTCCGGGGGAGCAAGCTGAATCCCGACAAGAGGCAAATTTAAAAGTTATTACCAAAAAGTTTTACACTCAGGGTTTAAAAAATCTCGAACAACAAGACTTGCACGGCGCTATTAAAAATTTTACTGCCACAATTAACATTAATCCGCAATTCGCGTCAGCTTATAACGATCGCGGTGTGGCCCGCTACAAATTAGGCTACAAGCAATCGGCGATCGAAGATTTAACTACAGCCATCAAACTCAATCCTTACCGAGCCAAGTATTACAGCAATCGCGGTTTTATGCTGACTGGTTTAAAAGATTATACTGCGGCGATCGCAGATTACAACTCGGCACTGCTGCTGAACCCCAATTTAGCCCAAGCTTACTTTAACCGAGGTGCTATCCGCCTGCAAATGGAGAATTCCCTGGCAGCACTAGCTGATTTTGAGTCAGCAATTCGCCTCGATAGCGATTTTGCTAAAGCTTACTTTAACCGAGGAGTGATTAGATATAAATTGAGAGAGGTTCAGGGAGCATTTGAGGATTTTCAGAAGGCGGCAGGGCTTTTTAAGCTGCAGGGGAGAATGGATTCTTATCAAGATGCGGTTTCTAAAATTAGCCAGCTATGGTATTAGTTGAATTGGGGAATTGGGAATTGGGAATTGGGAATTGGGAATTGGGTAAGGTGCAGCGCACCTTACACCTCTAGTTAAAGTTAGCCAATTCTCAAGGCTGCATCGGTAGGTTGAGGGTTAGGAGCACTAGGAATCCTAGATAAAGGAATTGCAAAGGCTGCATTTTGAACAGAGGCGACGGTAGCATTTTGTACCACAGTAGAAGCCGCTGCCAAGTTAATTACAGTATTGCTTCCAGATTGAGTGAATGTAGTATCGGATAAATTTCCTGTCAAAGCAATGCGATCGCCTTCCTCTGGTCTAAAATCAACTATTGTATGACTTGTCGGGGGTAGGGTAATAAAAGGAAGAGAAGCAGGATCTACTCCGAGCAAAACAAAAGTATCTGCACCACTACCTCCTGTGAGAGTATTGTTGCCTGTATCTCCAATCAAAATATCATTGCCATCACCACCAATTAAGATATCATTCCCTTGACCGCCTCGCAAAAAGTCGTTACCAGCATCACCATTGAGAATATCGTCAGCGAAATTGCCAATCAGAATATCGTTGCCAACACCTCCGCTAATGGAGTCGTTACCTTTGCCGCCTCTGAGAAAGTCGTCACCCGCTTCGCCCGTGAGGGTATCGTTGCCTTGGCTGCCATTAATTGCATCATCCGTGGGTGAACCGAGGATCGCATTGTTGCCGCTACCTCCCACTACACCGCTGGGATTTTGCTGAGAGTCTTGGGAAGTGACTTGATAGTTATTGGTGGTGTTTGACAGTCTGAGCGCTCGCAAAGATAGATTTACGAAATTGGTACTATTGATTAAAGCGTTAAGCGCATTAACATCGCTAACTATGCTAGAAACCCGACTGGGAACGATTCCTTGAACGACTTTTGCAGTCGAAATGCGATCGCCCTGCTGCACCGCATTCACCGTTTCAAAACCTTGAATAACGTTGCCAAAAACAGCATAATTACCATCCAAAAATGGCAAATCATCCAAAGCAAAATAAAACTGCGAAGAAGCAGAATTCAAAGCATTAGAACGAGCCATTGCCACAGCCCCGCGAGTGTGCGGCAACTGCGGCGTCTGGGTTACAACTTGGTTGTAAACAGGTTGCGCGGCCCCTTGTGGCTTAATTTCCAAAGGAATAAAACGCGGCTGATTGGTATCCGGGTCAATAAAATTACCCGTTCCCAATTGACTTGCGGGAATTGTCGTATCTCTGCTGCGCGGATCGCCTCCTTGCACCACAAAAGGCTCTGGCTGGCGCACAACTCGGTGAAACATCACCCCGTCGTAAATGCCACGTTCAACTAAGTCAACAAAATTTCCCCCAGTAATCGGGGCATTAGTGCCGTCTACTTCGATCGTAACGGGTTGACCGTTAATTACCTGGACTACTATAGCTTTGCCTGTTAACGGGAGTGCAGCGCTCATGGGTAAATTGCTATTTGAGTGAGTGATCGTTGGGTTTTAGAAGCAATCCGCGAATTGCCCTTACCCATTTAATCAGAAAACTGTAAACTTGTCTTAAGTACAGTTCTACTTCTAAATTTATGATGTCCCGTCGCAAGTTTTTTAGCACTTTATTGGCAATTTGTCTAGTTGTTCTAAGTTTCAATTTTGCCACACCTGCATTGGCCCTCGGTGGCAAGCTTCCGACGCTGAATGAAGCGGCACCGGATTTTAGTTTGCCGACAAACAGCGGCGAGGGACAAGTCTCCCTGTCCGATTATCGCGGTAAGTGGCTGGTAGTCTATTTTTATCCGAAAGACTTTACATCGGGATGTACGATCGAAGCACGGAGATTTCAGGAAGACTTGCCGAAATACTTGGCAAAGAATACTCAAATTATCGGTATTAGCGCTGATGATGTCAACTCCCACGCGGAATTTTGCGATTCGGAAGGTTTAAAGTTTCCGCTGTTAGCTGATACGGATGGTAAAGTGAGTAAAGCTTACGGTTCTTGGATGAGTTTTATCTCGGCGCGGCACAGTTTTATTATTGACCCTGAAGGCATTTTGCGGGAAACTTTTGTGAAGATTAATCCGGCGATTCATTCTAAAGAAGTGTTTGCCCGTTTGGGGGAATTGCAGGCTAACGGGTAATACCATTTTAGATTTTAGATTTTAGATTGGAAGAATTGGGAATGACTGAGGAAGCTTGTGTTTGTAGTAAGGACTAAAATCCTCTGAAAATGCAGATGATTTTAGTCTTCACTGCAAACGTTATCAGGTTGATTTGGGAGCATCTCATATTTGTAAAAATACTTCTTCTGGCTCCTTCCTTCTGCCTCTTTCCTTCTGCCTCTTTCCTTCTGCCTCCTGCCTCCTGCCTCCTGCCTCAAAACTCCAATTTCTAGCGGAGGGCTGCAAAGGTGAGATGCTCCCGTTGATTTGACCTCACATCTTGCACCATTCTCAATCAATACGCTTGGGTTAAAACTATTTATTCCGGGCTATATCCCCCTCGCATACCCCCTACTCCCCCTGATTGTTGGGGAGTAGGGGTTGACTTTGAGTAATTTCTTGTCCCACCCCCTACTCCCCTTCGTAGGGGCGGTGCCAAGAGTGCCCGCCCTAGGCGCCGGGGGATCGAGCTTAACCCAAGCGTATTGCATTCTCAATAATCCTTTTTTGGGTGGGTTCTCCTGCCCAACCCCTACTCCCCACGAGAAAATCTACTCTTTGTGGAACGGGCAGGAGAGCCCCTTATTGACAATGGTGCAACATCTCAGTTTTACGGGAAATGATGGCTGGTAACGTGACAAGCAATATCAGAGTAAATTTAAAATCTAAAATCGCCTGTCATGCCATATTCAATGAGAATTAAACTTGCTATTGACTGCAAGAGGCTCCGAAGAAGATTCAGGCTCTGAAAATTTTCTATTTCTGCTAGCAAGGCGGCGTTCCGGGTCAATTCCCTCGAAGGTTGGCGGCAACCAAACTCGGACTACCAACAACACTCCCAAAACCAGCAAAAATGCGCCTGTTGATAATATTTGAACCCAGGGAGTTTCCAGCACTCCCCGCACGATAACTTCTCGCAAAACAGATACTATACAAACTTCCACAGCCACACCTATCGAAACCCGCTGCTCTTGTAAATAAATAATTAGCAGGCGAAATAATTCCACCAAAACCAATAAGAATAGAATGTCGGCAGTGACTTCCTGGAAATTCAAAGGAGGTAGCAGCGAGAAGAACATTTCTCGCAGTTCGAGCACCATGAAACAAAACAAACCAATACATAGGGAAATTACAATTAAGTCTTGGACTGTTTCCAGAGCGGTGACGATTAATTGAAGATTCAACCATTGAGGGGGGTGACTGGACGAGTTGTTTAAACGCTTTTCCATTGACAGCTCCTGCAACTTGTTTGACTTCCTTACAGCTTAATTGAACTTAGGTTAATCTTTGACAATTTACAGGTTTAATCTATTTATCAGTCTCATAAAATTTCGCTCGGTTGACAATTTCACACACACTTTTATTTGCCACCCCGGTGGCTTGACATTTAGTGATACTTTATGCTATGTGAAACCTGCAATAAGTAGCTTTGATATCTAAAAAATACAAGTCTGAATGCTGGAATGCCCCAACTGCTATAAAATATGAAAATTGTAAAGAATTATTTACCACAGCTTGATAAACTCAAGCTAGCGACTCTCGGCTTTAATCATACAAAAGCCGGAAAGTTAGCCCAAAAACCAAAAGTAATCCAGAGAGGATTGAACACAATGGCATTTGAACTTGCACCATTACCCTTCGCCGCTGACGCCCTAGAGTCAGGTCATATGTCGGCCAACACTTTTTCGTTCCACCACGACAAGCACCACGCTGCTTACGTGACCAATCTGAATAAACTGATTGAAGGAACTGAAATGGCGAGCAAATCCCTTGAAGAAATTGTCAAGGAATCTGCTAAAGACCCATCCAAAGCTGGCATTTTCAACAATGCAGGTCAAGTTTGGAACCACAATTTTTTCTGGAATTCCCTCGCACCGGGCGGCGGTGGCACTCCGACAGGAGCTTTAGCTGAGAAAATCAACGCCGACTTCGGCAGCTTCGACAAATTCAAAGAAGAATTTAAGACTGCTGCGACAACTCAGTTCGGTAGCGGCTGGGCTTGGCTGGTTGTGGACAACGGTACTTTGAAAGTTACCAAAACAGCTAACGCTGACACCCCCGTAGCACACGGTCAAACTCCGTTGCTGACTTTGGATGTGTGGGAACACGCTTATTATTTGGATTTCCAAAACCGCCGTCCCGACTACATTACTAATTTCTTGGATAATTTGGCTAACTGGGATTTCGCAGCAGCAAATTTGGCTGCGGCTTAGTAGCATCTTAGTTTGAGGACTAAAGTCCTCACTACAAACTTTATCGGTTTGTAGTGAGGACTTTAGTGGTGATGAATGAGAATTATTTAACCTGACATCTTGCAGCAATATCAATAAGAGGATTTTTCGTGGGGTCGGGCGGGTTTATAGAACCTATTTGCAAGCTTTAAGGCTGTTGGCGAACCCGCCCCTACGGCTAATTGAGAATGGTGCAAGATATCAGTTTAACCAAACTTGCTATTAAGCTGTTCGGCATTTAAAAGACGATTGTAGGGTGCGGAGCGTACAGAAGTGTTTCCCGCATAAGCGCGTAAGTGTTCACTCCTGACGCACCATACAAGCCTCGTTAGTGGTTTAAATGCTCCACAGCTTAGCAGACAAAAACAGCTTTCAACATTCCTTCGTCTCGGTCTGGTTGGAGTTCAAATCCTAGTTTTTTACAGAGGCTCTGCATCTGGTAGTTGCTATTGAGAATGTAGCCAACGATCGCCTCTAATTTCTCTTCCTGACCAATTTGCAGCATCCGCCTCAATAATTCTGTTCCCAAACCGCGCTTCTGATAGCTATCGCTAACGATCAGCGCAAATTCGGCTTGGTTTGTGCCGTGGAGTTTGCTCAGACGCGCTACTCCCAAAACCCGGTGTTCTGAGGTTTCCGGGTCTTGACGATCGGCTACTAACACCATTTCCCGATCGTAGTCAATAAAACAAATCCGGGTCAAACGTTCGTGAGCGATGCGGTGCTTTAACTTTACCATGTGAGCGTAACGCAAATACACGCTCTCTTCGGAAAGTTCTTTGTGGAAGAGCACCATCAGCGGCTCATCTTCTGGGCGAATGGGACGGATGGTGAGGGGACGATCGCCCTCCGTTGACCATTTTTGAACGTATTGCGTAGGATAGGGGCGAATCGCGGGTGAAATGCGGTTTTCTGTTGTCTGGAGAACAACGCGGGCATCAAGAGCGATCGCACCTTCAGGAGAAACCAACAGCGGATTAATATCAATCTCGGCAATTTGAGGTTGCTCTACAATCAGTTGACTGAAACGAACTAATAACTGTTCGAGTTGTACCAGGTCAATTGCCGATCGACCGCGCACTCCTTGCAAAGCTTTATAGATGCGAGTTTGCTCCATCATCCGCCGCGCTAGGGTGGTATTTAAAGGCGGAAGTGCTAGCGATCGATCTTGAAAGACTTCCACTAATTGTCCGCCGGAACCAAACAGCATCACCGGCCCAAATTGTGGGTCAATACTGCTACCCAAAATTAGTTCATAGCCTTCCAAATGCACCATCGGCTGCACGGTTACGCCAAGAAACGCTGCAGGATCGATCGCCCGTACCCGCTGGGCGATCGCCTCAAAGGCACTAATTACAGCGTTAGCATCGCCTAAATTTAGTTTTACACCCCCCACATCGGTTTTGTGAGTAATCGTCTCAGAATGGAGTTTTAGCACCACTGGATAACCGAGGCGATCGGCAATTTCCACAGCTTCGGCCGCACTTGCTGCAATTTCTGTCGCTACGGTGGGAATGCCGTAAGCTGCCAGCAACTGTTTTGATTCGTACTCGGTTAATAGAGTGCGATTATTTTGGCCCGCGGCAGTCAAAATCTTCGCAGCAGTCGCACACCCGGAAGTCTCGATTTCGCAATCAGCGGGGAGAGATGGCGTTTCGTAGATAGCGCGCAGGTTGTATGTGTACCGCCACATATAGTTGAATAACCTGACGGCGGTATCGGGATAAGGGAAAGTCGGAATATTTGCCTGATTGAGAATTTGCGTTCCCGCTGACACTTCCACACCGCCCATCCAGCTTGCTAATAAGGGCTTTCCGAGTTTGCTGTAAGACTTGAGTTTTTCTGCGGTTTGGGTGGGATTTGTCATCGCTTGTGGCGTCAGGATGACCAGCAATCCGTCACTATTGGGATCGGGAGCGACAACTTCTAGAGTTTTGGCGTAAAGATCGCTACTAGCATCGCCCAAAATATCGATCGGGTTGTGATGACTCCACTGAGGGGGCAAAAACTCATCAAGCTTCTGCACCGTCTCCGGTGACAGATTTGCCAGCGCACCGCCGTCGCTAATTAAGGCATCAGTGGCGATCGCCCCTGGGCCTCCTGCATTGGTGACGATCGATAGGCGGTTTCCCTGCGGTCGCGGTTGCTTGGCCAGAATTTCTGCCATGTCGAACAAATCGGAAATCGTATGTACGCGCAACGCGCCACAGCGGCGGAAAGCAGCGTTAAGCACGTCATCGCTACCGGTCAAAGCCCCCGTATGGGAAGCGGCGGCTTGGGCGGCGGCGGCGGTACGTCCTACCTTGAGAATGATGATCGGTTTGTCGATCGCCACTGGGCGGGCGGCGGACAGAAACGAACGAGCATCACCCATAGATTCCATGTACAAAACGATACTGTGGGTATGGGGATCGTCCCCGAAATACTCGATCAGATCGCCCCAACCGACATCAAGCATAGAGCCGATCGACACAAAAGCGCTAAAACCGACATTTTCCCCCAAACTCCAGTCGAGAATCGAAGTACAGAGGGCGCCGCTTTGACTGATGAAGGCGACATTACCCGGACGGGCGATCGTACCTGCAAAAGTAGCATTGAGCCCAAGCACAGGATTCATCACCCCGAGGCAATTTGGGCCGATAATCCGCATTCCGCCCCGACGCGCCTCGGCCATAACTTGCTGTTCTAAAGCCTCCCCAGCCGCGCCAATCTCTTTAAACCCAGCAGAAACAATAATTGCCCCTTTCACCCCAGCAGCGATACATTCGCGGATCACTTGCGGCACCCCAGCAGCAGGCGTAGCAATCACCGCCAGATCCACTACTTCCGGGACGCTAGCAATGTCAGGATAAGACTTGAGTCCCAAGACGCTGTGGCGCTGGGGATTCACTGGAAAAACTGTTCCGCCAAACGGATTCCGAATCAAGTTCCACAGGAGAGTTCGTCCGACGCTTCCTTCTCTCTCTGTTGCGCCGATTACAGCCACGGAGCGAGGCCGAAAAATCCGATCGAGCGGATGACGCTGTTCTTTCCAAATATCGTGAGCCCGATCGCTCGCAGTGCTTTGATTCATTGAATTTATCTGCATAATACCCTTCTTCAATTAATCAGCAATTAATATTGCTCTGCTTTCGATAACAATCACCGAATCAAATCCGAACTCTTTTTCGGCTTTTTCTTCATCTTTCTCTCGTGTTCGCGGTTCGTGACCCAAAAATCTCCTTGCCCGTTGCCGACCGACCCGCCCTTAAACAACATTTCCGTTGTCCAAGTGTTAGTTGGGGAGCCAAGTTTGTCAGAGCTTCCTCAACAATAATTCAACAGGATGCTCTGCCTACTATCTATCTTAATTCTTCCCACGGAATTAGCAAGTCAACTTTTGTAACAAATAGCGAACTGAGGATTTAAAATAGTGAAATTAAATATATACTAGATGTAGTGGTCGAAGAAGAAAAGATCGATCGCTAACAAAAAATTGAGGGGAAAGCAAGCTATGTTTGCAGAATGGCACGGCTTTACTGAAGGCAACTGGACAAACGAAGTCAACGTCAGAGACTTCATCCAAAAGAATTACACCCCCTACGAAGGGAATGCAGAATTTCTCAGAGCACCAACCGAAAAAACCCAGCAGCTTTGGCAAAAAGTTCTGGAATTAATGAAGCAAGAGCGCGAAAAAAGTGTATTGGATGTTGATACAAAAGTTCCCACATCTATCACGGCTCATGCAGCAGGATACATCGATCGCGACTTAGAACAAATAGTAGGTTTGCAAACAGATAAACCTTTGAAACGCGCGATTATGCCCTTTGGCGGAATTCGCGTTGTCAAGGCCGGTTTAGAAGCTTACGGCTATCAGCTAGATGAGCAAACAGAAGAAATATTTACGAAATATCGCAAAACTCATAACGATGGTGTATTCGATGTTTACACGCGCTCGATGCGTCTGGCGAGACGTTCTGGTATCATCACAGGTTTACCAGATGCCTATGGACGCGGGCGCATCATCGGTGACTATCGGCGCGTTGCTTTGTACGGTGTCGATCGCCTAATTGATGATAAAAAAACCCAGCAAGAATCACTCGAACTAGAGGCGATGGACGAGGCAACAATTCGTTTGCGCGAAGAGTTATCCGAGCAAATTCGGGCCTTGTTTGAGTTAAAAGAAATGGCGGCTAGCTACGGCTTTGATATTAGCCGTCCGGCGGCAAACGCACGAGAAGCTGTCCAGTGGGTGTATTTTGGCTACTTGGGAGCAGTGAAAGAACAAAACGGGGCAGCGATGTCTCTGGGCCGCGTATCGACGTTTTTAGACATTTATTTCGAGCGCGATTTGCAAAGTGGCGCGAGTTCCGAAGTGGAATTGCAAGAACTGATCGACCATTTTGTAATGAAACTCCGCATGGTGCGGTTTTTGCGGACTCCCGACTATAACGCTCTGTTTTCTGGCGATCCAACTTGGGTAACAGAGGCGATCGGCGGTATAAGCACTGACGGTAGAACATTGGTAACTCGTAACAGTTTCCGATTCTTGCACACCCTGTCAAACCTCGGTACTGCACCAGAACCAAACCTCACTGTTTTGTGGTCGGAAAACTTGCCGGAAAACTTCAAAGAATTCTGTGCCAAGGTATCCAGCGATACGAGTTCGATTCAGTACGAAAACGACGACTTGATGCGTCCTCAATACGGCGATGATTACGCGATCGCCTGTTGTGTTTCTGCCATGCGAATTGGCAAGCAAATGCAGTTTTTCGGCGCGCGAGTTAACTTGGCTAAGACTTTGCTCTATGCGATTAACGGCGGTAAAGATGAGAAGTCCGGCGACCAAATCGCGCCGCAGTTCCCACCGATTACTACCGAATATCTCGATTATGACGAGGTAAGAGCCCGGTTCCACGACATGATGGCGTGGTTGGCAAAAACGTATATCAATACGTTGAATGTCATTCACTATATGCACGACAAATACTGCTACGAACGGCTAGAAATGGCATTGCACGATCGCGATGTTTACCGGACAATGGCCTGCGGAATTGCCGGACTCTCTGTGGTGGCGGACTCCCTATCGGCGATTAAACACGCTAAAGTTAAGGTGATCCGCAACGAGCAAGGTTTGGCAGTGGATTACTCGATCGAAGGAGAATATCCCAAATACGGCAATAATGACGATCGCGTAGACAGTCTGGCGATCGAACTTGTGCAAAGCTTCATGAACGAAATTCGCCAGCACAAAACCTACCGCGGCGCTGTAGCGACTCAATCGGTACTAACGATTACCTCTAACGTAGTGTACGGCAAAAAAACTGGTAGCACTCCCGACGGACGTAAAGCAGGCGAACCCTTTGCTCCCGGTGCTAACCCGATGCACGGCCGAGATTCCTGTGGGGCGCTCGCATCCTTATCTTCTGTAGCAAAACTGCCTTACAGTGATTGTCAAGATGGCATATCGAATACTTTTTCGATTGTACCGCAGGCCTTGGGCAGAATGGAGAGCGATCGGACTAATAACCTAGTTGGTCTGTTAGACGGTTACTTCCACGATGGCGGCCATCACATCAATGTTAACGCCCTCGATCGGCAAACATTACTAGATGCGATGGAACATCCAGAAAACTATCCCCAGCTAACAATTCGTGTCTCCGGTTATGCGGTTAATTTCATCAAACTTACCCGCGAACAACAATTAGATGTGATTAAACGGACTTTCCACGAGCGCGTCTAAATCCCAGCAGAAAAAACTCGGCGGTTTCAACCGCTCAAGAGTCAAACTTTCATCCGAACAGAGGGGGACTGAAGAAGCTGTTAAACAATTAAGCTCAATCCCCCCTAGCCTTAAGAAAGGGAGAACCGGAAACTCGGAAAATCCCCCTTCGTAGGGGCGGTGCCCCCGTGCCCGCCCTTGGCCAGGGGGAGCGAGCCTCGGCTATAAACAAGAGATCCGAAAAGTTTTCCGGCTATTGTTAAGCCCGCCCTCCCCCTCATATCAAATCCGTTAGCATCGGAATAGTAAATTCGAGTTCACAGTCAACAGTCAACAGTCAACAGTCAACAGTCAACAGTCAACAGTCAACAGTCAACAGTCAACAGTCAACAGTC